>JAYVTS010000169.1:0-10562 GCA_043788645.1 Verrucomicrobiota bacterium | reverse complement strand
ACGGTTCTTCTTCCCCGAACCCAGCGCAACTCACTTACGCCGGACACTCTATCTGAGGCCCTTTTCCTACGCAAGGCGAAAATGTCGCTGTAGTGCTAGACACCAATCCTGCCCCAAGATCCCACCCCCGTCAACACAAATATGCAGTCAAAATGATTATTTGTTATTTCAACACAGTTATCATGATATAATTTATAAAACGTCGAGCTACTCTGTCAAAATAAAGATTATGTGAACATACTGTGTCAATATAATGATTCTGATAGCATGTTTATGCAGGCGCTGGCTCTTAATCATATTTAGTTATGTTTAATTATTTGCAATTGGACTCACGGATAGGTGCTCCCAATCCCAGGACATCTGGATGTCGTCGTGGAAAGCTTTAAACGATTTTTTTGTGCGATTTCGCCATCAACGGGCATTGGTTAGGGACGATGGCGCCGCTTAACAATACTTCACCTCAGAATACCTCCCTGCGTGAGGAGGTCGCCCCGCTTGAAGATGGCGCCTTGCTTTGCGACTATGCGCAGCAGGGTTCGGACGATGCCTTTGCGGCAATTGTTAGTCGGCATGTGGGATTGGTGTACTCGGCCGCACTCCGCCAGGTCTCTGGCAACGCTGCGGCGGCACAAGATGTTACTCAGATGGTTTTTTTCGACCTCGCCCGACAGGCGGGTCGGCTCGTTCGACATCCGACATTGATTGGTTGGTTGTACACGACCACACGTCGACATGCGGCCCGCGCTGTCCGGGACGAAACTCGCCGCCAAATGCGGGAACAGAAATCACACACGATGCAAGAACTTCTCTGCGGCCAGGAATCTGAGGAGGAACTCGATTGGAGATTGTTACGGCCAGTGCTCGATGCGGCGATGCATGACTTGAGTGAGACGGATCGATTGGCAATCTTGCTTCGCCATTTCGAGCAACATTCGCTCCGCGATGTCGGTGCCAAGCTCGGGATATCTGAGAACTCCGCCCGGATGCGAGTGGATCGCGCACTGGACAGACTGCGCCTCGGCTTGGAGAAACGAGACGTGACCTCCAGCGCTTCAGCCCTCGCGGCCGCGCTGGCGGGACAAGCGGTCAAAGCAGCCCCAGCCATGATCGCTTCGTCGGCCACCGCCGCCGCCATTTTTGCTTCTGCCCCTTTCGATTTTGCACTCTTCTCCGTCATGATTTCGATCAAATTCAAAATCGCCGTTGTTGTTGCGGCTGCGTTGGCGTTCCTCGCGCCTTTGACTCTTCAACACTTTGCCAATCAAGGGCTCCGCTCGGAAAACGATGCTCTGAAGCGCCAGTTTTCGACGACCCTTGACCAACTCAGGATGACTGAAGAAAACGCCGCCGTTACGATCACTCAACTGACCGATCTGCGAGCCGAGAATATTGAACTCCTCCGCCTGCGCAGGGAGGTAGCCAAGCTCCGACAATTGACTGTTGATAAGCCACTCAATAGAACCAGCGCCGGTTTGATACCGAATGAGGCTTCCCGCTCGGCCTTTGCCCTCGAGGATTTGGGTAACGACACCCCGGAAAACGCAGCGACGACCGCCCTGTGGGCTATCTCCGAGGGAATCCAGTCGCGATTCAAGGAGCTTGTAATTACATCCGATAAGCTTCCACTCCCTATCGCCAACCAAATCGACGAAGTCTTTTTCCGGAATATGACCCGGAATTACGCCGGAAAACAATTCACGTCTGTGAGTCAAATTCGTACCAACGAGCATAGCTCGGTCACTGTCGATTTTGGATTTCGTGACCTTAAAACGGGCGATACCGATCCCTTTTCGCTGGCGGGGCGCAAAGCTGGTTGGTCTGACAAATTAGCCGTAAATCCTATTTTTCAGCCGGAGGCGAAAACCGGCCGTGATAGACAAAATCCATTTTTTCGCCCGCTTTGACATGACAGGCTGCGCAGGCCGCAGATTTAATTGGGGGCGTTATAAAAGTCCCGTCGCCGCGGTACTCAACATATTCCCACGCGCCCGTTCGATTGGTCTGATAGGCTTCCCCAAATCCCATTTCACGGCGCATCACGTGCAACCCGGTGATCTGATCTTTCTGAAATATACCCTTAGCGTCGGTGACCGGCTTTCCTGTGGCATCCTTAGTTGCCAGGGCGGTCTCCATGACTAAAATCGACCCATAGGGATACGGTAATTCACTCACCGTCTTCACGGACGCCGCCTCCTTATTGCCGTAGACGGTGACCACCTTGTTTTCTCCCGGGCGATTGAAAGATCGGAGAACCGTGAATGATTTCTGGTATCCATCGGGAAACCCGACCCGGTCTTTGGATGGGGCCGGAGCGTCGACGGGAGCATCCGCGGCGACCGCCACAAACGCCCATGCGACGAGCCAACTGGCTCGGTGAAACAAAGAGGTCATTCGACGCAGGCTACGCAACCGACCTATCCTTGCAAGGAGAAACCCATTTCGGAACTAAATTGGTAGTGCGGTTATATCCTGGCGTTTTCAAGTCGTTTTACATTCTTGTAAGCATCGAACTTCCTTTCGGACCGTTGGCCTCCATTCTGAAAAAATGGTTGAGGTTAGAGTCAAGACGTGTCCGGGTCCTCATCCGCAACAGCCCGGCCCGAGGCCTAGTACTTCCTGCGGCCGCCCTCGGGCGATGCTGAAGATCGGAATCCTGCTCCGGCCAGATCGTGCGAAGGTCCGCCAGTGGCAGGTTGCTGTTTATTAGGGAAAACATCGGGGCCAACGGCGCACAGTCCTTTGGAGGATCGAAAGGCGAACGGAAATTGACCGCGGGCGTTAAGACAAGCCTTAAAAGGTGTTAGATTCCTGTTCTTTTTGATTCCCATCCTCCGTCGCGTCGGCCTTTTTAACCGCGTGCTTCTACTGGTCTGCAATTCATCATCGTGCGTCCGAGCATGACCGCGCTTCTGTTGCTTGGGTTCGGGATGGCGATTGTTATCGGGACGATCCTTGGGTTGCGATTGCCTGCCTTTCTCGCATTGGTATTGGCCGCTTACGGGGTGGCGTTTTTCACTCCGCAAGTGGCACTCCGCAGATACGCGGACATCCGCGTCTCAACCGGCGAGTGGACGCCCAGCGCCGCGTCGAAATTTGTCCAACGCCCGGCGGCCGGTCGGGTCGCTGATGAGTTCGGAAAAACGTGTGCCAATATCGGATTGTTGATCGCGATGGCGGCGATTCTTGGTGAATGTCTGCGGCGCTCCGGCGCGGCGGAGCGGATTGCCGTGGGCATCCTCCACTGCACCGGCGTGGCCCGGGCACAACTGGCGTTCTTTATCACCTCGTTCCTACTCGCGATACCGGTGTTTTTTGACACGGTGTTTTACCTAACGGTACCGCTGGCTCAGGCGATGGCGCGTCGTACGGGGCGAGACTACTTGCTCTACCTGATGTGTATCGTAGCAGGTGGTACCATCACTCACTCGCTGGTGCCTCCCGCGCCGGGACCGCTCTTCGTTGCGGGGGAATTAGGGGTACCCATCGGTTTAATGATGATCGCGGGAACGATCATCGGTTCCGGGGCCGCCTGCTTCGGATACTTTTTTGCCACGGTCTGCAATCGCAGAATGACCGTACCGGTTCCGCGGGATGATTCGGAGACCTTCACTTCAGCACCGACCGTTCACTTGCCGCCGCTCTGGCTATCGGTCCTACCGGTTTTGCTGCCGGTTGTTCTGATTAGTCTTGAAGCGGGACTAAAGCCTATCCTCGGTGCAAACGCGGGTTTTTGGTCAATCGCGGTGTCGTCGCTCGGATATAAGGATGCGGCCCTGACGATCGGTGTTCTAGTGGCCTTGTTCATTCTGGCTCGACAAAAAGGCCGAGGGAGTCTGAGTGAATCGGTTACGAAAGCTTTGACATCGGGAGCAACGGTTTTGGTGATTATTGGCGCGGGCGGTGCGTTGGGCGGGGTACTGAGACAAACGGGCATCTCTGAGGCTTTTGGATCGCTCCTGGGCCAGACACAGGCGGTGTCGCTACCGGCCCTTTTTCTGATCACCGCGTTGGTGCGAACAGCTCAGGGTTCGGCCACGGTGGCCATGATTACAACGGCACCAATTGCCAAGGCGTTATTGGAAAGCAGCCCCTCCCAGATTCATCCGGTGTATTTCGCGTTGGCGATTGGTTGTGGTTCCAAACCCTTCCCTTGGATGAACGACGCGGGATTTTGGGTGATCACTCGGTTGTCCGGCCTGCGCGAAACCGAAACGCTACGAACGGTCTCGCCGATGATTTCACTTCAAGGGGTTGTGGGTTTGGGTTTGACACTGCTCGCTGCGTGGCTCGTGCCGCTCGCCCCTTAACCTGCCCAACGCTTTCAGATGGAACAATCGACTCGCATCCTGCCCCCAATCGCCAACGCTCAGACAATCCTGATCGTAGTTTACTTATGAGTTCTCCTCTTGTCCGACTTGCGCCCGAACAACTGCGGTCGCATCGCTGGTTTGGTCCGAATGATTTACGGTCATTTGGTCACCGATCACGGGCGCGGCAAATGGGACTGGGACCTGAGGATTGGCAGGGCAAACCGATTATTGCGATTCTCAATACCTGGTCAGACCTCAACCCGTGCCACCTGCACTTCAAGATTCTGGCCGAGCATGTGCGCAAAGGGGTGCTGCAAGCGGGAGGGATGCCGGTGGAAGTCCCGGTGCTGTCGTTGGGCGAGAGTTATATGAAGCCGACGACGATGCTCTATCGCAACCTCCTCGCCCTGGAGGTTGAAGAGGTGATTCGTTGTCATCCCATTGATGGCGTGGTCTTATTGGGCGCGTGCGATAAGACAACCCCGGCGATGATTATGGGCGCCACCTCTGCCGGTGTGCCGTTTATTTTCGTGCCCGGTGGTCCCATGTTGCGTGGAAACTGGCGTGGACAGGTTCTCGGGAGTGGGTCGGATGCGTGGAAATTCTGGGACGAAAAACGAGCAGGCAAACTCACCGAGGAAGCGTGGTGTGAGATTGAAGACGGGATCGCGCGATCCCATGGGCATTGTATGACGATGGGCACCGCTTCGACGATGACGGCGATTGCGGAAACGCTGGGACTCACTTTACCCGGGGCATCGTCGATTCCCGCGGTGGACATGGCCCATTGGCGAATGGCGGCGGAATCGGGTCGGCAAATGGTTGAAAACGTCTGGCGCGATTTGCGTCCCGCGCAGATATTAACAGCGGGTGCTTTCCAAAATGCCATCGTGGCCGACCTGGCGATCGGCGGTTCAACCAATGCCCTTATTCATTTGGTCGCGATGGCGGCGCGGGCAGGGGTCGCAATACCGTTAGAACAATTTGATCAAACTTCGCGGCGAACACCGCGCTTGGCCGATCTCCGGCCGGCCGGCCGGTTTTTGATGGAAGACTTCTATTATGCGGGTGGATTACGTCCGTTGTTGGCGCAGTTGCTGGATCTCTTGGATGGAACACAATTGACGGTGAACGGCCAAACTCTCGCCCAAAATCTGGTGGGCGCTGAGATCTATCGTCCCGAGGTGATTCGATCTCGGGCCAATGCACTCTCGCCCGAAGGTGGCACCGCCATTTTACGGGGGAACCTTGCGCCGCGTGGGGCGGTCATTAAATACTCGGCGATGGAATCCCGTTTCCTTCAACACACCGGGCCAGCGGTCGTCTTTTGCGACTATGACGATCTCGCTGCTCGCATTGATGATCCCAATCTCCCGGTGACCGCTGATTCGGTGATCGTACTGCAAAATGCCGGGCCGATAGGAGGCCCCGGAATGCCGGAGTGGGGCATGTTACCCATTCCCAAGAAGCTGCTTGAGCAAGGAGTCCGTGATATGCTGCGCATTTCTGATGCTCGCATGAGTGGTACGAGCTACGGCGCGTGTGTTCTACATGTGGCGCCGGAATCGGCGATGGGCGGACCGTTGGCCTTGGTTCGGGATGGCGATCTCATCACGCTCGATGTCTCGGCGCGGGATTTGAGCTTGAAGATTGGAGAAGCGGAGTTAGCGGCCCGCCGCGCCGAGTGGCATCCGCGCCCGTCGGAGTCGAGTCGGGGCTATTTGTCGCTTTTTCTGCGCGAAGTAACTCAAGCGGATGAAGGTTGCGATTTTCGCTTTCTTCACGCCTCCGCTGCGACTCGCGAGCCCGCCATTCATTAATTGACGACCCCGCTTTCCAGAAACCGTTAAAAGCTCATTCATGAAAACTGTTTTCACCCTCGCCGATCTTCAACGCTCCGTCATCGCTGTCCCGCCCCTCTGCCGGGATGGGTTGCTCCAAGTCGACGCCAGCGAAAATACCAAACTCATCCGGCATATTGAGGGTGGCGGGGTAACGACATTGCTCTATGGAGGCAATGCAAATTTCTACAATATCGCCCCTTCGGAACTTGCCGGGGTCCTGGATGTGCTCGCGGCGGCTGCCGGGCCCGAGACGTGGGTGATTCCTTCGGTAGGCCCGTATTTTGGGACCCTCATGGATCAGGCGGCCGTGTTCGCGCAGCGGAAATTTCCGACGGCGATGATTTTACCGACCATCGCGGTGAGTTCACCGGAAGGGGTGCGGGTAGCGGTGCTGAAATTTGTGGAAAAAGCGGGCATTCCGGCGGTTCTCTATGTGAAAGACGAAAAATATGTGACCGTCGGGGTCGTGAAATCATTGGTGGCGGCTGGTGTCTTGTCCTGGATAAAATACGCCGTCGTCCGTCCAGATCCGACGGTTGACCCGCTCTTGCGAGCGTTGGTGGACCAAGTGGATCCGGCGCTGGTAGTCAGCGGGATTGGTGAGCAGCCGGCGATTGCTCATTGGCAACACTTTGGCGTGCGCGCGTTCACCTCCGGCTGTGTGTGCCTGGCTCCGCGGCGGTCACAAGAATTGTTAAGGGCGCTTCAGGCGGGAGACGTGGCGGGAGCCCACTTACTGCGTGAAGGTTTCAAAGGTTTGGAAACTTTGCGCAATAGCTACGGACCGATTCCCGTATTGCACCACGCGGTAGCCTTGGCTGGACTTGCGGAGACGGGACCCGCTTTGCCATTGATGACCGAACTGAGTGTTGACTTGCAACAAAGGGTCGCCCCGGTGGCGGTGGAATTGCGAGAGTGGAATCGGAATCCGCGTTGAGGGCGATTCGAGTCCGGAACTATCGCTTGACGACACGGAGCAGGGACCGCAGGGTAGGCTAAGGAACGAGGCAAACTTCCGCTGATTTTTTTCGCGGAGTGGCAGCAGCAAATTCCTTTCGCAACCGTTGCCAATCTCATTGCCTGATCCTTCGCCCACTATGCTGATCCAATCCGCTGAATTTGCTACGAGCAATTCCGACTTCCTTTTGTGTCCGCCGCCGGTGCGACCCGAGGTTGCATTTATTGGACGTTCGAATGTCGGAAAATCCTCTCTGCTCAATATGATTACGGGGCGAAAAGGATTGGCTAAGACTTCGACCGTGCCCGGTAAGACGCAGCTAATTAATCACTTCATCATCAATAAGGATTGGTATCTGGTGGATCTTCCGGGCTATGGCTTCGCTCAAAATACCAAAGCGAATCAGGCAAAATGGAAGCGAATGAGTCGAGATTACCTTCAAAACCGGGAGAATTTGATGTGTACTCTCGTGTTGGTGGATTCCCAGCTCAAGCTTCAGAAAATTGATCTCGAATTCATGCAGTGGCTGGGGAGTGAAGAACTCGCCTTCGCGATTATTTTCACCAAATGCGATAAACTCTCGAAAACCGAGCTGGGAAAATCGTTGGGCCTCTATCAGGCTGAACTCAAAGAGCACTGGGTCGAATTACCGCCGATTTTCGTCACGTCGGCTGATACCTACCAGGGCAAAGAGGAGCTACTGGCTTTTATTGACGCCCGGCTCGATGAGTTTTGACTCAGTTACGGTTTGGGGCGCAATTCGGATTTGAGATCGGGCGGCAAGGTTTGATCGGCTTCGAGTGCGACCGCGGCGGCGCCGGGATCCACCCGCAGCCAACGAGCCATCGCGTCGCGCTGTAGATTTTGGCGGATTCCTTCGTCCGAGACGCTACCGGCCCATTGCCACGCGGAGGCTGGTTCGCGATAGCTGACGGAGCGGGTGAATTCCTGAATAGCGATTTGACGCGACGCACTCTCGGGTTGGGTGCGCAACCATTGGGCGGCCGCGGTGGCGTCGGTTTGGGCCCATTGATTGACAAAGGCAGCCTGCGCACTGTCCCGCAGTTCTCCTTCGGGAAAGGCTGATAACCACTTGGCACCCGTCGTCGGATCTTGTTCGGCGTAGGCCTGCACCACGGATCGAACCGCCCCTTCCTGGAGTTCGGTCGGTAGCTGTCCGGCGTAGGCGGCGGCGTCTTGGGGTGATTGTTGAGCCCAAGTTCCCACTAGATTGGCCATGAGATCGGGTCTCCGATCTGCGGGCGCGAGGCTGGTCACCCACTTAACTGCGGCCTCGGGATCGGCGGCGGCCCAATGACGCGCTAAATTGTCCGCGAACACTTCGCGGCCATGACCGGGCGTGAGTTCCTTAAAGAACGTGGCCGCTTCCTCTGGATCTCGTTGCGCCCACTCGGTGGCGGCGGCGTCCAGCATTTGGCTGCGACCGTCTGTATCCGGCTGAGTGAGGGCATATTTCGCGGCGGCAGTGGGGTCTTGCCGACCCCACACGAAGGCCAGTTGTTGCATGGCTTCGTCTTTGCCAGCGCCCGCCGGAAGTTTTTCCAGGATGCTGAGTGCGCTGGGTAGGTCGGTGTTGGCGACGCCACCCACCATCCCAGCGATGGCTCGGGTGCGCGCTTCACCGGGGGGCATTTGGTTCGCCAAGGTTTGGGCCGTGGCGATGTCGGTTTCCGCGATTTGTTGAATCAGCTGCGGGGCAAGTTCAGTGGCGAGCCGTCGATCGGATTGACCCACCAACCATTTTGCCGCGGCGGCGCCATCTTGGCTTCCCCATTCAGTGACCACTTGCTGGAGTGCTAGGCGCCGGACGCGGGGATCTGAAAGAACGCGAGCGCGATCCAGTGCAGCTTGGGGATTTTCACCCGCTTGCTGGGCCAGGATACCGGGAATGGTTTCTAGTTGTTGCCCAGGCGGAAGGTTCTTCGCCCAGGCTAATGCTTGGGCCGGATTTCGCTCGGCCCAATGTCGAGCAAGGTTACTCAAATTCGCTTGCCGATCATTGACGCTCAGTCCGGGCGTGAATTCTAAAAGTGCAACCGCTCGGGCAGGGTCGGTCTCGGCAAAATGTTGAATGACTGCGAGGTTGGCGGTACGGACCAGCCCGGCGTCTATCTTTCCGTTCGCCCACTTGAGAACCGCTTCGGAATCACGGAGCGCCCACTGGCTGAGCGCCGATTGCAGTGCTTGTTCGCGCAAGGATCCGGTCGGTAAAAATCGAGCTAGTTCGAGCGCGGTCTGCGGATGATTCTTGGCTAGATCAATCGCCAAGCCGCTCACCAATTGGTTGCGTTGTGATCCGGGAGGTAAACTTTTGAGCCACGCCGTCGCCCCGAAGGAATCTGTTTCCAGCCAGATTCCAATAATCTCCTGGGTGTGAAAATCCACCCGGCCGGTTCCACCTCGGTTTAACGCCAGGGCCGCTGCTCGACCTCCATCCTTGCGTGCCATCGCCATAAGGACAACGTAAGAAACATCTTCGCGTTCCGAACGGCTCTCCACTTCCACCAACAGAGTCCAAGCTCGTTCCGGATCCACGGAGGCCAAACCCGTGAACGCTGAGCGTAGCAAAGCCTGTCGCCGATCAGACTCCGGAATCCTTGAGACAAAGGTCAACGCGGCGGAGGCGTCGCGTTGAGCCCAACTTTCCACCACCGACGCCAGAAGTTCGCGTCGGCTAGCCAGCGGTTGCCGTTCGACCCAGGAGACGGCTTTGGGAGTGTCGATTTGTGCCCATCGGGCGACATACCGAACGCGAAACTGGATGGCTTCACCCGGCGACAATTTGGTTTCCGCAAGCGCCAGAACGGCCGCGGGATTCTCCAGTGCCGCGGAGCGGGCGAGATCGGAGATCCGTTCCGCTCGATCCGTGAGAGACAAGGTAGCGAGTAACGAAAATTCTCGGTCGAGAACCGAAAAAGGCACGGGAATCAGTGTACCCGGTCGGGAACCCCGACCGGCCGCCTCTAACGTTCCGAGGACCGCTGCGCTCAAACCGTCCAACGCTGAGCCGGTGGAATTCGATTCGTCGGTTTCGGTGCGCGGGTGGGCTTCCGCGGGGATTGGGCCGGGAATCGCGGAGGGTTGGTGAGCCCAATACCCTCCGGTGACGCCGACCGCCAGGGCGGCCACGACCGGCAGGACCGACCGGGTCGGAACCTTTTTTGGCTTCATTTTAGAGAGCATACCACCCGGTTAAGGTACTTGCCCGTCGGGCCTTGGAAAGACGAGAGGCGGTCGAGTTTTAGAATCTTCTCTTTTAACAGAGAGGGTAGGAAGAGAGTCGGCGACCTTCGATTCCCTCTCGTTATCGTTCGTTTTGACGTCCCAACCTCTCACTTAATGGTCGGTGGTTGTTTCGGGTTAGGGACTCGGACAGAACTAGATGACCGATCTCGCTTGTTCTCTCGCCCCGGGCCTTGGTTGGTCCTC
>JAYVTS010000168.1:0-4874 GCA_043788645.1 Verrucomicrobiota bacterium | reverse complement strand
ACCCATCTGATGCGTTTTTCCATCAGCAAATTTGCGATTTTGAAGCAGAAATTGGCGTCCGAACCGCCCTGGGTCATGGCGGATGCCACCCAGATGCGTCAGGTCATCATGAACTTGGTAATCAATGCGAGCGAAGCGATTGGCGAAACTCCCGGCGTGATCGACATCGCCACCAGACTTCTCCAAGCAAAAAACTCTGAATTCAAAGAATTGCATCTTTCTCCCGATCTATCCGAAGGCGAATACGTGATCCTGGAAGTACGCGACACGGGCTGCGGAATGACGCCGGAAGTTTTAGCGCACATTTTTGACCCCTTCTATACGACTAAGTTTACGGGTCGAGGATTGGGGTTGGCCGCCGTCCTCGGAATTATCCGAGGGCATCAGGGTGGGATTCGCATGGAGAGTCATCCGGGGAGCGGCTCGACTTTTCAGATCTATCTACCGGCTGTCTCCGCCGACCCTCTGCAAACGATCGGTTCCTCGGCTGAATTGCCTGAATGGCGTGCGTCGGGCACGGTCCTACTGGTGGATGATGAGGAAGTAGTTCGGCAAGTTACCGGTCGTATTTTGAAATCATTCGGTCTCACCGTGATCGAAGCCACCGATGGGCGCGAAGCGGTGGCGCTCTTCCACCGGCACGCGACACAAATCTCCTGTGTACTGCTCGATCTCACGATGCCGCAACTGAACGGCGAGCAAACTTTCGCCGAATTGCGAAAAACGCATCCTACCGTGCCCGTCGTGCTGATGAGTGGGTACAGTGAACAAGAAGCCGCCAATCGTTTTTCCGGCAAAACGCTTGCTGGGTTTCTTCAAAAACCTTTTACCGCCAAGTCGGTTCGCGAACAGATCGCCAGAATATTTCACACGCTTTCGGGGCCAGATTCCGCAAAAGGCGGCCGAACCGATTCCGGCGACTTAGCTAAATAGCCCTAAAACCGGCTCCGCCTGGACGAGTTCCCGCGGTTGATTGAGGTGGTTCAACACCATCGTATGAGGATCAATCCCGAGAGCATGGTAAATCGTAGCCACCAATTGAATGGGGTGGACCGGATTTTCCGCGGGACTACTCCCCGTTCCGTCAGATTTTCCGTAGAGCGCACCGCGACTGACTCCGGCACCGGCGACAAATGCGGTATAACAATAAGGCCAATGATCCCGTCCATCAGGTGAATTGGTATTGCCACTGGTACTCACTCCTAGACGTGGGCTCCGGCCAAATTCACCGAGCGCCACGACCAAAGTCTCCTTTAACAAACCGCGCTGATCCATGTCCGCTATCAGAGCGGACAAACCGGAATCTAGCTTGGGACAATGCAGGTTTCGTAGCGGGCCGAAATTGGCGGCGTGCGTATCCCACGCATCGACCGTGGGATCGCCATTGGCCACGGCGGGCCAATTCATTTGCACGACCCGGGTGCCCGCCTCGATCAATCGGCGAGCGAGCAGGCAACCTTGTCCGAAGGTGTGCCGACCGTATTGGTCTCGGAGTTTTTCGTCTTCCTTCGTCAGATCAAAGGCATCCCGTGCTCGGCCGCTGCTGACCAGATCAAATGCCTTTTGATAGTAGGAATCCAGCGCGTATTTGCCGACCGCCTTTTCCATGTCCGGCATGGCGTCATTGACCCTCTTGAGCAACGTGCTCCGCCGTTCCAACCGTTCTTTGGAGACCTCCTGACGCAAGGTCAAATCTGCCAGATTAATCTCCTTAGCCGGGTCTTGGTAAAAATAATACGGATCATAGGCCGCACCCAAAAAACCCGCCGTCCCCCCCTTTCCGATGACATTCGATTCTTGTAACGGACGAGGGAGCATGACAAAGGGCAGCATCGGCACCTCGGGCGGTTTTAATCGAGAAATCTGCGAACCTAAATGCGGGAAATCATTGGGCGCAGGCGGTTCCAGCTGCCCCGACGGAGAAACTCGATCCGGAGTATAGCCGGTCATAATTTGATAGATCGCAGCGGTATGATTGAACAAACCCACCGGGGTATAACTCATCGAACGGATGAGGGTGGCTTTATCCATCTGCTGGGCCAATTTGGGCATGACTTCACTCAGAAAAATCCCCGGCACCTTTGAGCGAATCGGTTTGAAATCGCCGCGGACATTCGAGGGCGCATCGGGTTTTGGATCCCAAATATCGATGTGACTCGGACCGCCTTGGAGATAGAGGATGATGACCGATTTTGCCTTCCCCCAGCCATTTTTCGCCATCGACGGGCTCGGGCCCGCACCGGCAGGCTGCGCCGCTTGCAGACGCAAAATATCCGCCAAACTGAGACCCGCGAGAGCGGCGCCGCCGAGGCGTAGAAATTCGCGACGATTGAAACCATCGCACATTGCGCCGTATTTGCCGGGGATAGAGATCATAGAAGGCCGTATTACGTTACGAAATGAACAGGAGGAAAGCAGGGCGAGGCATCGCAGGTAATATTCGTTCAACGATTAAACAAAAAGGCGGGGCTATTGAGCAATGCCCACACAAGATCCTGTGCCCCTTGCAAACGTTTGTCCCCTTCCCCCAATTGGACAGCCGCAAACTCGGGCTCCGTGGGAAAGCGATTTAAGCAACTGAGGTAGACGTCTTCGACTACCTTTCGATCATCCTTTTCGGTCGCCAAGAGTTTGGCCAACCGATTGTCGGCATGTCCCACGCACTCGCCCAGCATCGGCCCATTAATGAGGCTCAACGCATGGGACAACGTGACGTTGCTGGATCGTTCACATTCGCAGGCACTCTGGCGTTTAGGTCGACCAAAAAGGGTCAGAAAATCATTCCCACCCACCATTCCATCCGGCACCTCGACGGCGCGCAAACCGACCGGCAGATCCTTAAATTGGGCTCGGTAACCGGTCGCAACCGACACCGCGTCCAGCATCTGTTCGGCGCTGAGCCGCCGCGGCACCGCGTGAGAAAAGTTGATCAAATCATCCTCGTTCCAGCGGTTCGGAACCAGGCTGAGCTGATAGGCCCGGGAACGGCAGAGCGTTTGGAGCAGGTGCCGAATATCGAAACCGCTCTTTACAAAATCCGCCGTCAATGCGTCTAACAATGCCGGATTGCTCGCCGGATTCCCGGCTCGGATATCATCGACCGGATCGATAATGCCGCGACCAAAGAAATAGCTCCAAAACCGGTTCACGGTCGAACGGGCAAAATAAGGGTTGTCCGAGGCCGTCAGCCAGGCCGCAAACGCGACTCGGCGATCTTGGCCAGTGATCGTGTCGGGCGTTTGCCCAAAGGGAACGTGGGGCTTCATCACCACGTCGTTCTTCAGATGCTTCACTTCACCGCCCTGGTAGTTGTGATAGACGATTTCTTCAGAAACCTGGTCGCTGGCATAGGTATCATTGGCTCGAATGAGTTTATCCCGTCCCAGGGTACCCTTCTTAAAAGCTACCTGCGCAAAAAACGCCCCGAATTCATAATACTGATTTTGAGTCCATCGCTCAAAAGGATGATCGTGACATTTGTTGCAATTGAAGCGGACTCCGAGGAAAGTTTGAGAAATATCCTCCGTCATCTTGCCTGGATCCCGCAAGGCCCGGAGATAGTTTCCGGCCGGGCTTTCGATCGTGCTTCCTTTGGCTAAAATCAAATCGTTCACAAACTGATTGTAAGGTCGATTGGTCGTAAACTGGTTTCGGATCCAATTGCGAAAGACCCAAACACCCTTTTGCCCTAAATTTTCGGAGTTGCATTGGAGCAGGTCCGCGAATTTGTTGGCCCAATAGTCCGCATACGCCGGAGTACCGATTAATTCATCAATCAACTGCTCTCGTTTCTTTCTAGACTCGGTGGCGTCGATCAAAAACGCCCGAACTTTTTCGACCGACGGAGGTTGCCCCGTGAGATCGAGGTAGACCCGACGAACAAACTCAGCGTCCGTACAGAGAGCGCTCGGATTGAGTTTTAGGCGGGCGAACTTCGTATTGAGATGTTGGTCGATAAAACTGAGCTCAGGCATCGGTTCAAAGACAAAGCCCGAGCGATCACCCATGACCGTCACTTCGCGGGAGGCATACAATCCTTCGTACCGAACCAGCACCGCCATTTCGCCCCGGCGCAGCGCTGTCACCGAAGCATCCTTTACTAAAGCAACCTCCTCGTTGTTGCTGGACAGGATCGCCTCGCGAGTCACATCGCGAGTTCGGCCGTCTGGATACCTGGCAATCACCAATAGTTGTTGGCTCCGCCCGGGAAGATCCAGATCAACGCTCACCGGCAAGACCTCTAATTGGTTCGGCCGGTTCTGCGCTGGATCCTCAAATGCTGCCCCGGCCACAATCCAATCCCGAAGAATTTGATGGTAACGCGACCCGGGCTTGATCGCCTGGCGGCCTTCATGAGGCACTTCGGCCAACGGCTTTAAGAGCATCAGGGATTCTTCGACATTCACCCGGTTAAAGCGTCGACCACTCAGATCATCAACCAGGGCCCGGTAATCGAATTCCGGATCATAGCCGCGAAGGGAGAGTTTAAAGCCGTTTTTTCCTTTGGCCGATCCATGACAGGTCCCCGCACTACAACCGGTTCGGCTCAAAATCGGCTCGACGTCTCGAACAAATCCGACAGTGGGCCGTTCGACACTCGCCACTTTTACCGACAATTTTGCCCCTTGCCCCGCCGCTTCGATTGAAACGGAATAATCGCCTGAGATGACTCCGCCGAGATAGCCGTCTTCACCCCGGGTTAAGCCGGCGTTCGGGAGCGTCCACTTCGCCTCGGTGGTTAGGTCGACGACTCCGCCGTCCGCTCGTTCGCCAATGACCAAGACTTTTCGGGTGTCGAGAACGTCGGCCAGCGTCAACGAGGTTGGTTCAAAACGGACTGCTCGGACGGCCGGTAGGGGTGGTTTCGGGGGAAT
>JAYVTS010000167.1:0-2640 GCA_043788645.1 Verrucomicrobiota bacterium | reverse complement strand
GGATTGTGTTTTTGTCAATATATCAACTGTTTATATTTAAAAATTGACAAACTAATAATCCATTATAACAAAGTAGACACATTAATGTTAATTTATTCATTTTTAGTCATTTGACAAATAAAAACCACGTTTAAAATGTTATAACTATTGCAGTTAGACTTGATCAATAAATTTACACTCGACTCATGTTATTCATCAGTAATTTTAATTTACAAAACTTTCTGTGTTATTTGTCTGACATAATAATTTACTAATTTCAAAATTATATATAGTGCCATGTATATTAATTTGTCGTAGAAACCGGAGTTGTGTTGCATCGGTCTGGCTCAAAAATTGTGGCGAACAAGGCTTTTGTCGAACCTCAACATCTCACTGTCTCGACACGCTTCGATTCTACGCAAGCCTTTTTCACTCAATTGTTTGCGCCTCTCGACACCGCTCAACTCCGGTTATTAGGATAATAGCCAAAATCTATCTTACGTTATAATTATTTTGACAACTTGCGGAGTCTAATAATTAATCCATTTGATAATCAGTTTGACATACTTTTAGACCTTCTACTCGTAACAATATCAAGGTGGTGGAGCTGATCCATTAGGGCATCCAGATGAAGGAGGTTTCTTGCGCCGCTGGGAAACGCCGACCTACAGCGCGGTGATCAAGCGGGATGAAGGATCCGTCGTCTCTCCGACATAGACTCGTGGATACCGTCGCCCGAGTCGCGTTAGAATTTCGTAGCCAATCGTTCCCGAAAGTTGCCCCGCTAATTCCAAAGGAACATTGGGACCCAGCAAATCTACAAACGTCCCGCGTCGAGCATCGCGGTCACTGAATCCGGTCACATCGACCGTGATCAAATCCATGGAAACTCGGCCGACAATGGGCGCCAACTGGCCAGCGATGCCGACGACCCCACCAGGTTGTCTATGAGTCGAACTGGCACTTCGTGGGATTCCGTCTCCGTAGCCTGCAGCGACCGTGGCGATTCGCATCGGTGTTTGGACACTAAAACTAGAGGAATATCCGATCAAATCACCGGGAGAGACCTCGCGCACCTGAAGGACTACCGCCCTGGCAATGATGGCGGGCTCCACGGGGGTCTTCCGCCCAGATGCGGCTTGTCCCCCGTAGATCGCGTAGCCGGGGCGCACCAAGTTGAAATGATAGGCCGGACCCAGCATCAACCCATCCGAGGCCGCCAAACTTGCCGGTCCATGCGGCAGTCGGGTCCGCAGCCGATTGAAGGTCGCGAGCTGAGTGGGATTTCTTGGATCCATTGGATCGTCGGCACAGGCCAAATGACTGAGGACGAGACCGATATTCAGACTTGAAAACAGGGAATAATTGGCGACCAACCGTTGGAGGTCGTGCTCCGGCAGCCCAAGGCGATTCAGCCCTGAATCGATGTGTAGCCCCGCAAGGTGACGTCGGCCATTCGCTGGGCGGAGACTCGACCACTCTTGCACTTCGGGCAGGCTGGCGAGGACAGGTCGTGCACGGGCGGCAATCAAACGTTCTGCTGAGCCGGGAATCAAACCGTCCAAGACATAAATAACTGCTTCAGGCGCCAACTCTCGGGCTTCGAGTGCTTCATTGGCTGTGGCGACAAATAAGGTTCGGCAACCCGCCCCGATGAGCGTGGGGATAATCCGTGCCGCGCCAAGCCCGTAGGCATCCGCCTTCACCACAGCCGCGCATTCGGCAGGCCGGACGAGTGCCGCGAGTGCCCGCCAGTTTGCGGCGATCCGCGCCAGATCGACGATCATGACACCGGTCGTACCGGCTCGCAGATCGAAACGGGTTGCTGATATTTTTTCGGCCATGGTTCTTCGCGAGCCAGCAAGCCAAGGTGGCTGATTGACACCGGAATTGGCTCGTCGGTTTTTTCCGTATTCCCCGCGTGAATGTTATAAAATAATATGATAGGATATTCTCTTACTGAATCCCGGCTGCCCAAAGAATACCTCGACTCACCATGTTCAGGTAAACCGGATCGCTAAACGTTTCATCGGAGTGTCCATAGGTGGTTCCGAACACGCGTGCTTTTCCGAAGTGATTGATCCACGCAACGGGATACGATTTTCCGTCCAGTTCGCTGACGGAAGTGGCCAGCGCCTGGGCATTCGGCCAAAGTTTTTCGATCACATAGAGTTCGTCCTTTGGGGTCACCCAATTCGTCGGCACGCCCTGCATGATCGGGTGTTGCGGGAGCATCGTTTTAACTGGGTACTGGCTTTGGTGATCATGGCGTCGGCTCGTTACGCCGAGAAATTCGCGCCAATCGTTCACGTCCGTAGCGCGGTAAGTGTGCATGGCGCAGTGAATGACGACGGCGGGCGTACCGGCATAGTGCGCGGCGGTAATCCGACGCAAATACGCCGGATCTTTGGTATCGGCAAAACACTCGTTGTGAACCACCACATCATACGGCTTGGCCCAATCCGAGTGATCGTAGAGAGGAATCATTGCTTGAGTGCCGTTCCCTCCTTCATTCACGACGGTCCATTCGACCTGGGCATGACGAGCCAGCGCGTTGGTGAGTTGCGCGGCTTGGAACGAATAATTGTGGCAGCACCCTCCGGTAATCAGCAGCACTCGGAGTGGCCGAGTGGCGGAGCCAACCCGACTGGTGCTGCAACC
>JAYVTS010000166.1:0-4380 GCA_043788645.1 Verrucomicrobiota bacterium | reverse complement strand
AGCCTACGGAAACCGCGAGCGCCACGGATAGCCATCCGCCTCAAAAACGTGGTACAATGGGACTATCCGGTTCGGAACCGTTTTCAACCCACCTAGGAGATATCGCATGATCACCCTCGACCTCGGCCCTTCGCTCCCACTCGGAAAGATCATCTGCCCCTTAAAGATCTCTGCTAAAGGGTTGCTCCCTAGAATCCTGTCGATATCCTTTTTGGTGTCCCGGGATGACACGCTTCTCCGCCGTCGCCGTACGAGAACTCCGCGCGAGCGCGAGGCATCCTCTGACTCATCGAGGACGCTGGCTCACAGCTGCGGCATTTCTGGGTGCACTCCTCTGGCTGATGTGGTCGATGGATGGGTTTCGTCAGCGCAATGTAGGCCCACAGATTTTTGACGCTTACGGGGTCCTCATTTTCATGTATAGCCTCGTCGTCGGCGCGGCCCGGACCGCCGATTGCCTGAGTTGCGAGCGACGTGACGGCACACTCGGACTCCTGTTCCTGACTAATCTTAACAGCGCTGAAATCGTCTTGGGAAAACTTTGCTCCACCGCGCTCGGAACGATTTGCAGTCTCGTCTCGATCTTCCCCATGCTCGCGCTTCCACTCCTGCTAGGTGGCACCACCTTCGGGCATTTCTGGTTGACCGTTCTGGCACTGATCAACACGATCTTTTTTTCTCTAGTCGTAGGCTTGGTAGCATCTGCGTTGTGCCTCCGGCAGGCGACCGCCGTTACGTTAGCCATCGGGCTGGCGCTCTTGTTCGGAGCGGGCCCCACCGTGGCGTCCGCGATGGGCAAATCCTTCGGGAAAGCGGGATTCTGGACCGCCGCTTTGCCCATCGTGTGTCCGTACCACGCTTTGGCGATGGCCAAGGGAACCATTGGTATGCGGTCGAATCATTACTGGCTTTCGTTAGCATTGGTGTTCGCGATGTCCTTGGTTGCACTTGGATTCGTGATGTGGCGAATTGCTCGCACCTGGCAAGATCAGACAAAAACGGCGCCGAATTTCCGCCGGATCGCGTTTTGGCGGCGTGGAGCGGCGTTGAGAAATGGGCGCGACATCGCCTTGCGTCGCCGCCTGCTGGAGATCAATCCATTTTTCTGGTTGGGTGGTCGCCAGCAAATTAGTTCCCCGATCTTCACCGGGCTGGTCGTGGTGCTGCTCGTCCTGGCTACTCGCGTGGCCTCGGAGGCACGCCTCGGCGCGGCAGGCCCGGTTGCACCCTTGGCGGGGGCTATGCTGACCTGGCTGGCAACCGGTGTAATACTTCACGCGCTCGTCTTCTATTATGCGGCTATGATCTCTTCTCAACGCCTCGCTGAGGACAAAGAGGCCGGGGCCTTGGAACTGGTTTTGTGCACGCCGACGACCGTGACGACGATTTCCCGGGGATTGTGGCTGGCCTTTGGTAGAAGAATGTTTTTCCCCGCTCTCATGGCCATTCTGACGCACCTCTTCTTCGCTTGGGTGATGGCCATCGTGATACTCACAGATCCACCGTCAAAAATTCCCAATGGAATTACGCCGATACAGCTGCTCTGGAAAGCCCTGCTGAATCAATCCGTGTCGGGAGTTTCCCTCGACTGGCAGATTCAGATGTTGGTCAACGTCGTCTTTTGTTTTCTGGCCATGGCAGTCGGGGTGTGGATCACTCTCGGATGGGTTGGTCGCTGGCTTGGCCTAACGATGAAGCGGCCCGGTTTTGCCCCGTTGGCGGCCCTCGGATTAGTTTTGATACCTCCTTTCGCGGTTTTCTGCGGCCTTTGCTACCTTCTTGGTGAACTCGGTTTTTTTCGCGAGAATGAAGATCTTTGGTTGCCCTTCATGTCGACAACTGCCAAGGCCGTCGGTATAACTTGGTGCGGCCTATCGTCTTGGTGGGCCGCTCGGAGTTTTCGACGGGAATTCCGAAATATCGCCAGCAGCCGTTACCAATCGCTGGTCACCCGACGCCGGCGGCCAACTCGACGCGGGCTAACATGCTTCGCCCTCGGCACCTTGGGGACCGTCGCGATGGTAGGATTACTCATCGCCGGTTTTTACTTCCAGCAAGACTGGAAAAGCCGCCGCGCCTGGGCGGCTTTCCAAGCAAATCTCGAGAAGCGCGGTGAATCGCTCGATTTTGCGGCATTGATGCCAGTCCCAGTCCCGGAGGCGGAAAACTTCGCCCGTTCCACGGCCTTTAAAAATCTCCTCACCAACCGGGAGGGCGCCGCCAAAAAGATGTTCGCCGCGTTGGCTCCATTCCTCGTACCGGAATCTCAAACCCCAATTCCCAATCGCATTGGCGCCGAGTGGACCCAACAGCAGTACGCGTCCCTCGCTGACCGTGCGACGTGGCTCAAGAATCAATTCCCCACCGACGCCGCCACCAACCGGATTGCCGCGGCAAATATTCTTCTGAGCGATCTTCGCGCTTACGACTCCCTGCTCTACAGGCTAGCCCTGGCGAGCCAGCTTCCCTCGCTTCAATTCGCGACCAATCGGGAGTTGAATGCGATATTTAATACCGCCAGTGAACACTCGGCGTTGGAGCAACTGCACGCACTTTTCCAGTTGCGTGCGAGTGCCTGTTTGGCCACGGCCCGTACTTCCGAGGCCGCGGAAGACCTGCTCACCTGCCTTCGTTTGGCCGAATTGTCTCGTCAGCTCCCCGACGTCCAAGCGAACCTCCGAACCCAATTCCTTCTGACCCGCTCGCTCCAACCCCTATGGGAAGGCCTCGTGGAAAATCGATGGAACGAACCACAGCTAGCAACTTTTCAAGCGGAACTTTCTAAGTTTCATCTGTTGGCGGAGTACACCAATGCCATCCCTCGGTTGGTAGCGGCTCACATCGCCCTGTGGCGGGCGATTCCAGACGATGGAACCGCGGCAAAACAAGCTCAATACCTAGGAAATCATTACAATCTCCCGACTCCTTCGACCCTTCAACCCCGTTCGTGGTGGTTTGACCGATGCATCCGGCTCCATCATGCTGGACAAAATTCTATCGCTAGAATGCACGTTGCTGAGGATCGCGTTGGCCAGGAAGTCGACTGGAGCGACCAGCGGGGCTTGCCGCTGGAGGGAAGTTCCGCTCAATTGCTTCAACAATATGTTTGGATGGGAATTGACGCTCGACTCGTCTCCTATGCCCAGACAGTGCTGAACGAGGCAATTTTCGCTTGCGCCCTCGAACGTCATCGCCTCACTCACGGCCAACTCCCGGAGGACCCCGCCGAATTGGTGCCCCATTTCCTGAGCCGAATTCCTTGCGACCCGGTTCGGGGGTTGCCGTTATTCTACCAGCGACTCACCGATCAACGCTTCATTCTCCGCGGCGTCGGGCCCAATCAAGTCGATGACCGCAAAAAAGCTGTTTCCGACGATTGGCTCTGGGCTTCGCCGACCAACGCGCCGCTATCGAAGAAGTGACTCACCGTCGCGCGATGCTGCGAACGCTTTTCAACCAACTGTTTTCGGATTCTTGCGACCGCGGCTAATTTAGGGTGGGGAAACAATCAGCCTGGAAGTTTGGTGAAACAAGGGCCAACTCCATCCACGCGGACGGGAGAATGGAAACAGCTGCCACGGGTTTGCTCATCTATTGAATAAGACATTCGATACTGATGCAGAATGCTGGGCGTCAACAACCACGCTTCTGGCTTATAACTTATAAGTGCACCAAGGCCTCCTACGTACCAGATTTTTCTCACCTCGAGTCGGTTAAAATCGCCTTCTTGAAGAGCGTGGATTGACCTCCAGGATCGGGGCACACGCCTATTTCTTCTGCCCCCCGCTTTCGAGAAACTTCTCCACCGCCTGGGTCACCTGCGTTCCATCGTGCATGATGGCTTCCGCGTAATCTTTTTTGATCTCGGCAAACCATTTCGCCGCCTCGTCCTTGCGGCCCGCAGTCTGAGCCTGGGCACCGAGGATGTAGCGCGCGTATCCACCGACCTGGCAGCCATCGAAGTAAAAGCAGCCGCTGAATTTCTCGACCGCGCGCTTGAGATACTCGGCGCGGTCCACGCCCTCGCTCATCTGCGCCATGTAAAGCGTGGCGCAGCCGGTGCGGTTGGCGTTGTCGTATTTCTCCAGCAGTTTCTTGAGGCTGTGCTTCGCCTCGGGCGTGTGCCAGTTTTTGTTGGCCACTTGATACAGCGTCTCGATCTCTTGGAGTTGCTCGCGCGAATACGTGTTCGTGTCCTGTCGCCCGCGCTCGCTCGCCTTCGCTTTGTTTTTCGTGCGCAAGTCGGCGAGCCGGGCCTCGCGTGATATCTCGCCCTCCAATTGGGTGTATGACGAAAAAGTAACCAAATTTCGGATTTGCTTATGGCAGCGTGGTTTCTTGCTTGCTTTATTGTATCTATACAGATACAATACCTCGTGA
>JAYVTS010000165.1:0-2354 GCA_043788645.1 Verrucomicrobiota bacterium | reverse complement strand
TTGGCGGTGTTGGCACTCTGGCTTGCCGACGCCGTCGTGCCGATGCCCCACACATCAACGCTGACCGTGGCGACGTGATAATATTCCTCTTCGAGACGTTGCTTGATTTCGCGTCGCACGTCCGCCAACCGACGTCCCGCAGCCTTGATGTTGATGTATTCGCTACCCGTGGCGGTGATCGGAAACTTCGCATCACCCAACTCATTGATCTCAATTTTCCCACCGTTGCTCCGGTTGGGATCTTCGAGAATGGTGAAACTAAGTCCATCGTGGGCCTTTAAATCCCGGGTCTCTTGATCAAGATTTTTCCCGCCCGGAGCACTATTAGTTCCCCCGGTTCCATTGCCGGTCGTGGCCGAGCTGGATTCCGCAGGCGTGATGGGGTTCGTTGGGCTAGAGCCTTGGCTCGCCGCCTGAAACGCCAAGATCCCTGAAAGGATCAACAGAGGCAGATTGCAATGGGGTGTCATTTTCATAACCAAAAAATTAAAAGCGGTATCCAAGATTTAATGAAACAGTATTGGCCTTGTAACTATTGACTCCGGAGGGACGAAATGCCGAATGGATACTGGATTCGCGAACGGTGTAGCTGTAGGTGAGGGAAGCTCCGATCCGAGAACTTATTTGGTAGGAACCCGTGAGCGCCGCCGACACATAATCACCTTGGTCTTGATAAGCAAATAGGTTGTAATAGCCCATGAGATCCGCGGAAGTTAGAGGGGTACCGCTGGGGCCCGGCTGCCCGACATATTTATCGACGAACGAACTGACGGTCGGATAGCGGCCACTCAATACGTTGGCATTCTGCTGATAATTTTGCCAGTGAACATCCGCGGACAGAACCGTTTTACGCAGGGCCTGCCACTGGAGACCGTAGCCCAAACTGAGTACCTCCATTTGCGCCGAAGAAACGCTATTATTATACGCTCGGCTTGCCGTCAGGAGATGCAAAAGGTGACGGTTGATCCGATGGGTGGCACTGAGATCGAAGGTGATCGACGAAGGATCGGACGCCACCTGGAGGGAGCCGAGGCTTTCGTAAGCAATGGAAGAATAACGGACGGACGTACTCAAATTGATCGAGTCCGTGGGGCGATAGGAAATAACCGGCCCGACCGACCAACCGGAGGAGTTGTTAAGTCGGTAGACACCCTGTTGATATTCAACGATATTATACGAAGCGGCGAGCCCCACCGTCAGGCGCGGATGTAAGCGGTGATACAGGGCGGTCGATAAACCGTGGCTATTGGAATCGAAACTACTATAAGTATCGCTCAACCCTCGATTCATTCCGAAGGCATAGCCCCCCACCAGCGAGGTGTCGCGAGTGAGCGAGTAGGCGGCGGATAGCCCGATCTGGTTATCGACTCGATTAAAATTGATTCCGGAGGTCGTTCCTTGATTCCGCAAGTCCAACCGTTGGGTTGTGTCTCCACCCGAAGTGAGTTGATCATAAATGGTGAACACCACGTCCCCAACTTTGAACTGGTAGTCAATATAAGAACTCGGCGCGATATAGAGCGAATTGAGGCGAGAATAATTGAGGCTGTACCGATAGCCCACTCCCACGGAAATTCGGAACGCATGGTCTTTGTTGAACGGGAGGTTCAGCGAAATGCCCAACGCCGGGGTAAAGTTGAAATCGTCATGGGAGGCGCCGTCGATATTTTGAAGGGCGTTGTCGGTATAGCTCATGGCCACGGAACCTGTGAAGAGCATGGTCGCGTTCCCCAGTTTCACATTGTATTGGGGATTGGGGTGATTGACGGGCGCGATGTAGGGGAGGTTGCGGCTTAGGTTGACATCATGTAGCACACCGTTGTCGGCTCCCGGCGCGGTCAGGGCGGTCGAATTGTTCAGAATCGAAAGATCCCCCGTGCCGTTTCCAAAATTGGAAGGAGGCGAAAGAGGATTGCCAAAGTTCGGAATCGAAAGATCAGAATTCTGACCCAAAACGGCGGACGCCGTGGCCAGGAAAAACGCCCAACCCGCCGAGGCCTGACCGCGTCCGCTACCGGAACGTAAGGTCGGTTTGGCCGCGGCCAATTTGTTCAGTTGCATCGCAATCATGTTCGTGTTGCCAAAAATATCTTCGACCTGAATTCTAGTTAAAAAAAACCAGGGCAGATCAGAACCCGTATCCAATCTGCCATCCAAAACAGAACACTACCCCGAGAAACCGTATAAATACAAGGGGATTTGATAAACCACCGCCAAAGATCGGATTCTTGAATACCCGGAAGACCCGTCCAGATGCCTCACGGTAGCCCTCGAACTTGGTAGTAGCGCTCTGAAATCAGGGGCCGATCATCCGTAAACTCTTGGGCTTCGCCCTTGGCAACCACCAAACCGCC
>JAYVTS010000164.1:0-6404 GCA_043788645.1 Verrucomicrobiota bacterium | reverse complement strand
ACGGCTCCGCTCTTCGGATTGAACAATATCATGATGAGCCCGGGTATGTTGGGCTTCAAGTTCTGTCAAACGTTCTTGGTTGAAGGCAATCTTGGCCTCATTCCGCTCAATTTCGGCCTTGAGTTCCAATCCATACTGTTGTTGCACCGAAATGTTCTGGTCTAGCTCCGACAATTGGGTGCGGAGTTGGAGCACCTCATCTTCCAGGCGCAGGACCGTTTCGTGGCCGACTTCAATTTCCAACAGCGATTTGCTGGTCGCCTCTTGTCGGACGGCGATCTCCTCATGGAGGGTATCAAATTGGTGGCGGGCGAGCTGGGTATCGAGATGCTGCAACTCGGTGTGGAGCGCCTTAAACCGTCGGGCTTTGCCGGCCTGACGCTGCAAGGAACCGACCTGACGCTTGATTTCCTTAATCAGGTCCTGCACGCGAAGGAGATTTTGCTCCGTGGCTTCCAATTTTCGCAACGCTTCCCGTTTTTGCTGTTTAAACCGAGTGATCCCGGCCGCTTCCTCAAACACCAACCGCCGATCATCGGGGCGGCTGGACAAAATCTGGGTGATATTTCCTTGGGCCATGATCGAGTAACTCGTCTTGCCCATGCCGGTTCCAGCGAAGATTTGCTGGATGTCCCGCAATCGGCACGCCGTCTTGTTCAAGAAATATTCCGACCCACCATCCCGAAAAACGCGGCGTGTCAAGGTCACTTCATTGAAATCCATCGGGATGCCTGCCGCTTTCAAAGGTTCAGTATCGACATCGCCGAGCGTCAAGCTCAC
This sequence comes from Verrucomicrobiota bacterium, assembly GCA_043788645.1. Classification (GTDB taxonomy): domain Bacteria; phylum Verrucomicrobiota; class Verrucomicrobiia; order Limisphaerales; family UBA9464; genus CANIZL01. The sequence continues at coordinate 5,624 of JAYVTS010000164.1, read as the reverse complement.
CTCCGCTAGGCCGACGGCCGGGCGGCTATCGGTGCCGTTGAAGATGACGTCCGCCATTTCACCGCCCCGGAGGGCTTTGGCGGATTGCTCACCGAGCACCCACCGGATGGCATCGGAAACGTTGGACTTGCCGCATCCGTTGGGCCCGACGATGGCGGTAACGCCGGGCTGAAAGTTGAGCGACGTTTTATCGGCAAAACTTTTGAACCCGAGCACCGTAAGGTTCTTGAGGAACATAACGCACGAATTAGTGGGGGTTAGTCCGCCGCCGGCAAGCTCAAAGCCACAATAGGTTGGGGTGACTTATTCACAATGCCACAATTGGTAGATATATTCCGTTTGTGAACAATTTCGTTCGCCACCGGATAAAAGCTCCTCGTTCAATCACACTTTCACGCGAATTAGGCAAGAAAACATTCGCTCAATGCGGCCTTTTCTGGCAACTCCACGGGTTCAAGCGGGTGAGTCCGTCCGTCAACGACGACCCGTGAGAGCAAGCCGCAATGTGTCGGCGCCCATCATGAGTAAGAAGTCCGCAAAAAGCATCGTAGCCGCCCCCGCTGATCCGGTCGTCGTCATCCCGGCGCCCAAACTTCGCTTGGGCCTGCCCAAGGGCAGTTTGCAGGATGCGACCCTCGAGAAATTCGCGAAAGCGGGGTGGAACATCACCGTTTCGAGTCGGAGTTATGAACCCTACGTCGATGATCCGGAGCTGACCATTCGACTCATTCGGGCTCAGGAAATCGGCCGTTATGTGGCCGGGGGATTTTTGGACGCGGGATTGACTGGCATCGATTGGATTCAAGAAAACGGCGTCGCCCACCAGGTTCATGAGGTGGGGGAGTTTATATTCAGTAAAGCGACCCGCCAACCCACCCGTTGGGTGTTAGCGGTGCCCGAAGAGTCGCCGATCAAATCGGTCAAAGACCTCGAAGGGAAGCATATTGCCACCGAAGTCGTGGGGATGACGAAGCGGTGGCTCAAAAAACATGGGGTTAAAGCGGTGGTCGAATTCTCTTGGGGTGCGACCGAAGTTAAAGCGCGCGAATTGGTCGATGCCATTGTCGACGTGACCGAAACGGGCGGCTCTCTTCGCGCCAATCGGTTGCGGATTGTGGACACACTCCTCACGTCCACGCCGCGGTTAGTAGCGAACAAGGATGCTTGGAAAGATCCGTGGAAACGCCATAAAATCGAGACGATTTCTCTGTTGCTTCGGGGCGCGATCGAGGCGGAAATCAAAGTGGGCCTCAAAATGAACATTCGGCAAGAGCACCTCGAAGGATTGCTCGCCAGCCTGCCTTCTTTGCGTAATCCGACCATTTCCGCGCTCAGCCAATCCGGCTGGTTGGCCGTGGAAACCATCATTGACGAGCCGGTCGTTCGGGAGATCATGCCTCGGTTGAAGGCCGCAGGGGCGGAAGGCATTATTGAGTATCCGTTGAATAAAGTCGTTTACTGACGTCAAAAATAGGGCATTTTACGCCTTCAGTTTTGTAACTAGACATACCTATGGGTTCATTGAAGAAACGCCGAAAGGCGAAAATTAACAAGCATAAACGTCGCAAGAAGCTTCGGCTCAACCGCCACAAGAAGCGGACTTGGCAGAAGTAGTCAGTAGTGAACGTGACCGGCGACCGATGGGTCCGCTGTGCTTGTGGACGCGGTTCCGGCCTGGCCGGAGCCGCGTCTGTGTTTCCGTTTCCGTTTCCGTTTCCGTTTCCGTTTGGAACTAGCATTTCTTTTGGGGCCATGCCCTCGGTCTTTTTTCTGATCCCCACCCTGCGACCTCGACTCCCCGGCTCAGTACTCCTATTGGGCGGGGTCGTTTTGCTGATATCGGCCTGCCAAACCACTCCGCATCGGGTTACGGACAAAACCGGCACTCGTTCCCCGAATCCTGCGGTGGTGGGACCGGTGCTCATCCCGCGCCGAGATACCCGTCTGGACGCCGCGGTCGTGGATCGACTCACCGAGGCGCACGCGGCGTTTGCCCAAGGGATTATTCGGCAACTCAGCGAAGATACCGCTGGCATGTTGGAATATTGGACGCGGGCCTACGCGGCGGATCCAAACAATGAGATTCTAGCCCTCGAAGTATCCCGTCGGCGACTCGCCCGAAAAGAGCACGATGCGGCCCTCAAAATCCTCACCCGCGCCTCCATTCGCGCCGAGGCGTCCTACGAGGTTTTCACTTTACTCGGATTTACCCAGTTACAATTGGGGCATCAGTCCGAGGCCTTGGCGGCTTATCGGATTGCGCTGGCAAAACAGACCGAAAATCCCTCCGCTTATGCCGGTTTCAGCCGTTTGCTTGTCGATCAAGGACAGTTTGACGAGGCTTCGAAGACGTTGACGGAAGGCCTTACGAAGGTGTTAAAGGATCCGGGGCTGCTCGTTCAATTTGCCGAGACTCTCCAACTCCTGCGCACCAAAGCCCCCGCCTTCGTTGAGTCCACTCAGGATCAGCTCATGGACTGCCTAAATCGCGCCGCGGCGCTCGATCCGCAGGAGACCAACGTTTTGCTTCGGTTAGCGGAACTGAATCAAACTCTGGGACGTCCGGCGGACGCAGAGAAATTCTTCAAGGCAGCGAAAGCACGAGCTCCGCGCAATCCCTTTGCGGCCGCGCGCCTGGCTGAAATGTATCTCCGCGACGGCAAATTGATCGAGGCCACGGAACAATTGGAAGCACTCAGTCGCGATGAACCCACCAATCCCGTGCCGCTCTATTATCTCGGGGTGATGGCCATGGAACGACGAGATGCCCAACGGGCGGAGGAACTTTTTGGGCGCGCCGTCGCCTTAGATCCCACCCACCAAGCCGCTCTATTGGGATTTGCCGAAGCCCAGTTATCACAGAGACAATTTGACGACGCCCTCGCCACGCTCGAGAAGGCGCGCACTAAGTTTGAGCCGGATTTTCGCACGGAATTAATCAGTGCTCGGGCGTATAGTCTTAAGAAAGACCATGAAAATGCCCGCGGACGTTATCTGGTTGCGGAACGGATTGCGACGACAAACAATCCGGCGCAGTTAGATTTTCTTTTTCAGTTTCAAATCGGGCTCGCGTGCTCCGAAATACCAAAATATCACGCCGAAGCCGAACAACGACTCCAAAAATCACTTGCCCTGGCTCCTAAAGCCGGCCAGGACGAGGTCCAAAACGCACTCGGTTATTTGTGGGCAGACCAAGGGATTAAACTCGTGGAAGCCCGAGCTCTGATCGAAGCTGCGGTGGTGGCGACTCCGGAAAACCCGGCCTATCTAGATTCTCTGGGGTGGGTATTATTCAAGCTCGGTGAAAACGAGGCGGCTGTAAAACACCTCGAACATGCGGTGGATCTGATGAAAAAGGAACCGGACCCGACCCTCCTTGATCACCTGGCCGATGTGCTGGCGGCGTTAGGACGATGGGCGCTCGCCCGGGACCATTGGGAACAAGCACTCAAGCTAGCCCCGAATGAGACGATTCAGCGCAAGCTTGACGGCGCTCAAGGTCGGTAGCGATGAAACGGCGTTTCCAACACCATTTCACACCCGCGGAAGCCACGGCGCTGTTGCCGAACGTGGTCCGCTGGCTCGAAGAACTCCGTCTGCTTTCACCGCGGGTCAATCGACAATCCGAGCGTCTCATCGAACGACTCGAGGAGCTGGGTGATCAAGGGGGAGCCCGGGTCAATGAACAAACCCGGGATCAGGTACGGTTGCAGGCTTTGATCGGAGAATTTTCACGTCGAGGCGTGATGATTCACAGTTTGGAGCGAGGCAAACTCGATTTCCCTTCCCTCCGCGGTGATCGGGAGATTTACCTCACCTGGCAGGAAGGCGAGACGAGTGTTGGTTCCTGGCGCGAAATTCCGGGTTAGACCGGAAGCTTGAGTTCACCGGTCGGCCCGCGGCTGAAAACAAATCCGGCGAACCGCTTCGTCAAAACCGCCGGCTCCACGAATTATTTTTATTTCCACTCGCATGAAGACGACCGGTAAATCGCGTCGATCTAATTTTGGAAATCGAACCGCGTCCTTTTGAGTGGTGAGCACCAGTTCGGCACGGCGTTTTTTACCCCGATTGATCGCTTCCAGGACTTCCTGCTGGGTGAACCGATGATGGTCAGCAAAACGCCGGGCCAAGACAATTTCGGCACCGAGTTCAGAGAGTTTCGATTCAAAGCTTTCCGGCTGGGCGATCCCACTTAAACTCGCAATTTTGCGCCCTTTCAAAAGATCGAGACCGTGGCGCTCACCGGTAAACACATTCTCAAAATAGAGCGGGTGATGCACGCATTCGATCAGTTCGGCGCGCTGATTCAATTGTTGAATTCGAATGCGGAGGTCGTCCATGGCCCGATCTCGCTCCGGGGTCGAGCGATCCACCTTGGTCAGGAAAATAAAATGGGCTCGGCGGAGATGAGCCGGGGGTTCGCGCAAGGTGCCGCGCGGTAGAAGAAACCCATTCCCGAAAGGCTGTTGGGAGTCAACCAAGACAACATCGGTCCGGCGTCCGCGGAGTTTCCAATACTGGAAGCCGTCATCGAGAAGAAGGGTGTCGCAGCCGTATTTTTCGACGGCGTAACGGCCCGCTTTGACTCGATCTTTGTCGACCAAAACGACCACATCCTTGAGGTTCGAGGCGAGCATGAAGGGCTCGTCTCCGGCAGATTCCGATTCCAGCAGCAAGGCCTCCCCATCGCTCACAATGCGGGGTGGAGTGGTGTCGTTACGGAAGAGCAATTTGTCGCGAAGCTGTTCCAGGAGAGGCTTGGGCTTCGAGCGATACCCGCGGGAAAGGATGGCGACTTTGCGACCGGCATCCTGAAGGGCGCGGGCAAACTTTTCTACCACTGGGGTTTTGCCGGTTCCGCCGACCGTCAGATTGCCGACGGCAATGACTTGCACTCCGAGGGTCGTATCGCGAAAAATTCGAGCGTTGTAGAGAACCCCGCGGAGTTTGACGATTCCGATAAAGATTCGGCTGAGCCATAGCAGGGCAAAGCGGACAGCCGCGGCTTTTTTGCCGGGCCGCTGCTGGAAGATGACGTCGAGCAACCACGTCTCGGCCTCTTCAGTGAACCTTTGCCATCGCTCGCGCACTTGAAGCCACCAGCATGGCTGGATCGGAGGGGACGGCCAATGAGCCTTCCCGAAAACGGACAAATGGGGCCGCGAACGAAGATAAGCCCGATCTCAGCTGCATTGAGACAGTGCGTTTGGTCCGACCCTATGTGAAAACGGATCGCCTGATTGCTCGCCCCTTTTGGACGGATCGCATTGAGGCTGGCTGGCGTAAAGCGCCTAGTGTTTGGCTCTCGGGTGTCCCAGGGCTGTTTCAAGAAAAGCAATGTCTCTGAATGGTTCAGAAGAATGAAGAATTGAGTGGCCGGCAACGTTCAAGCGTGAGGTTGATTCGGTTGCTTTCTCCGCCTGCGGCTCGGGTTGGAGGGCGGATTCTCTGGAATCTTTTCGGTGTTGGGTAGGTGGGTACGTTCTTCCTTGTTAGCTGCGCTGCTTCCAAGAAATTGGCTTTCCACGCGTGTTGCCGTAGCCGGCTCGAAGCTACCCGGGTGGATTCACCACCAAATGAAGGATTGTCCACTTGTTACCGTCGTGGACCGATTGCCAGGT
>JAYVTS010000163.1:0-4411 GCA_043788645.1 Verrucomicrobiota bacterium | reverse complement strand
CCGAAAGGAGCGCCGCTGACGCCTTTGGAAATTGCGGGACTTCGCCAATGGATTGCCGACGGAGCGATTTGGCCAGAAGTGGATCGGCGCAAACATTGGGCGTTTCAGCCGATCATCCGACCGGCGCCACCCTCGGTCAAAAACGCGACCTGGCCCCGCCATAACCTTGATCGGTTCATCCTGGCTCGACTCGAGCACGAAGGACTGCAACCCCAGCCCGAAGCAAACCGACACCGGTTGATTCGCCGCCTGACGCTGGACCTGACCGGACTACCGCCGACGTGGGCGGAGGTCGAATCCTTCGTGGGCGATGCGTCACCCGCCGCGTATGAGAAGTTAGTGGATCGCTTGCTCGCCTCACCCCACTATGGCGAACACATGGCCCGCGGCTGGTTGGATCTGGCCCGCTATTCGGATTCCAACGGGTATCAAGTCGATCTGGCCCGCTCGATTTGGCCCTATCGAGAGTGGGTCATTAATTCCTTTAATCGCAACCAGCCGTTCGACCAGTTCACGATCGAACAGTTGGCGGGAGATCTGCTACCGAATCCGACTCTGGAGCAGCGCATTGCCACCGGGTTCAACCGCAACACGAAAATCAATGATGAAGGCGGCGGCGACGCGGAGGAGTATCGCGTAAAAGCAGTAAAGGATCGCGTGGCCACCTTGGGCACTGCGTGGCTCGGGCTGACGCTAAACTGCGCCGAGTGTCACACGCACAAATACGATCCCATTTCCCACGATGAGTATTATCAGATTTACGCCTTTTTCAATAATACGACCGATGGCGGCAATTATAGCACGGCACCGACCGTTGAGGTGCCCAAGCCAGATTTGAAAGGGTCGGAGGATCTTGTCCGCGCGCTTCTGGAGTCTGTTCAGCGTCGTTTAGCCGAGGCCGAGAAGAAATTTCCGGCCGAACAGACTCATTGGGAGAAGCAAGTGTCGAAAAAAGGCGACGTCTGGCGCGTGCTCCAGTTGACGAACGCCGCCTCGATGGGTGGTTCGGGTTATACGAATCTACCGGACGGTTCGCTGCTCGGGATCGGTGTTAATCCGATTTATGACACGATTACGGTCGACGCCGATACCGACCTAACGGGTATAACGGCTGTGCTCTTGGAGGTCCTGCCCGATCCGAGTTTGCCGAAGAACGGTCCCGGACGCTGGGGCGGGAGTGGTAACTTTATTCTCGACGAATTCTCTTTCAGTGCGGTGCCGTTGAACGGTCCTCTCCCGGCGGATACCAATCTTTTTTTCACCAAAGCTACTGCTGATTGGGAGCAGCGTTTTTATCGGGCAGAACATGCCATAGATCGCAATCCCAAAACGGGCTGGGCGATCGGCCCTCAGTTCGGTCAGCGCCATTTCCTCATTGCCGAGTTAAAGGACTCTGCGGGGTATCGTGGCGGGAGTCGATTGAGATTCCGGTTTGATCAGTATCACGGGAACAGTCACTGCCTAGGTCGTTTCCGGATTTCCGTGACGACCGAGCAGGATCGCACCGCATTTTGGCCGGTGCCTGCCGGCGTTCGTGAGCTCGTCAAGACGCCGCCAGCGCAACGATCCCCGGAACAGGTACAACAAGTAACGGCGTATTTTCGGCGGGCCACTCCCGACATCCGCGAACTAGAACGTGAGCGCTTCCGGCTGGAGCAACGGATGCAGGAGCTCGCGTCGCAGAAATTTACGACCCTCGTTATCCAGGAAAGGACCGAACGAGTCCCGCGTGAGACCTCGGTGCAGGTCCGGGGTGATTTTTTGACCAAGGGCAAAGAAGTCACCGCGGGTGTGCCCGCGGTGTTTCCTCCGTTGCCGACGGAGGTGCCGACGAACCGCCTAGCTTTGGCTCGCTGGTTGGTAGACCCCACTCACCCACTGACCGCGCGCGTGGCCGTAAATCGATTTTGGGAACACTATTTCGGCAACGGCATTGTCAAAACGAGTGAAGATTTTGGACGTCAGGGCGAACCTCCAACGCATCCGGAGCTCCTGGATTGGTTGGCGATCGGATTCATTCAAAGCGGCTGGGATGTGAAAGCCATGCAGAAGCTCATCGTGATGTCGGCCACGTATCGCCAAGACGCCGCCACGGATTCGGTGCGCCAGGAAAAAGATTTTTACAATCGCCTGCTTTCACGGGGTCCGCGTTTTCGGCTCGACGCGGAAATGATTCGTGATCACGCGCTGGCGGTTAGTGGGTTGCTGAATCCGAAGCTGGGTGGTCCGAGCGTGTATCCGGTGCAAGTGCCAAACTTGTGGAAGGAGATTGGTTTCTTGCGGCCCGAGATTGGCATGGATGAATGGCCCGTGAGCGAGGGCTCCGATCTTTACCGTCGAGCAATTTATACGTTCTGGCGGCGGGTATGCACCTATCCAACTTTGGCCACTTTTGACGCGCCTAGTCGCGAGGTCTGCGTGGCCCGGAGGGCTCGCTCGAATACGCCGCTCCAGGCACTGGCCGGCTTAAATGAACCGACGTTGTTGGAAGCCGCTCGCGTCTTTGCGCAGCGGATCTTGACCGAAGGCGGTCGGGAGCCCGGCGCTCAACTCGACTTTGCCTTCCGCACTTGCTTGGGCCGAACGCCGACGCCTCCCGAGCGTGAGCGTTTGCTCGGTTTTCTGGCGCAACAACTCAAAGGCTTTGAGCAGGACCCTCAGGCGGCGGAAACTCTCCTCCAGATTGGCTCTGCCGAGCGCCCGTCGACTTTCGAGGTGCGCAAATTGGCCGCCTGGATGATGGTCGCTAACGTTCTGTTCAACCTCGACGAAACCTTAACCAAGGGCTGAGTAAGGTGAGGTGGTGGTTTCAACATTTCCCCAACGACTTTCCAAATGTCCTCCTATCCCAGCTCCGCGCTCGATCACCTCCGGGCCACCACTCGTCGGCGTTTTCTGCAGCAATGCGGTTCCGGCATGGGCGCACTCGCGCTCGGTTCGTTACTCAACGAAAAATTGTTCGCCGCGGAAACCGGCGGGCCGCTTCTCGGGAGACCTCACTTCGCGCCAAAGGCAAAAAACATTATTTACCTCTTCCAGTCGGGCGGGCCCTCGCATTTGGATTTGTTTGATCACAAACCGGTGCTCGCTCGGCACGATGGCCAGCAGGTGCCCGAGGAATTGGTGAAAAATATCCGGCTCGCGCAGATCGGCAAGGAGGCCAAGTTATTGGCGTCACCGTATCAGTTCGCGCAATATGGAAAATCCGGCATGTGGCTGAGTGAGTTACTGCCGAAACTCCAGACGATAGTCGACGACGTGTGTTTTGTGCAGGGCTTTTACTCGGAGGCATTCAACCACGATCCAGCCACTATTTTTATGAACACGGGCGCGCAACTGGCGGGTCGCCCTGGGATCGGTTCGTGGTTTAGTTATGGTTTAGGGAGTGAGAATAAGGACTTACCGGCGTTCGTGGTTTTAATGACCGGCGTGGGGCAACCCCTCACCAATGCCTCCTGGAGCAGCGGCTTTCTCCCCACAGTTCATCAGGGAGTAACCCTTCGTTCGCAAGGCGATCCCGTGCTCTTCGTGAGCAATCCGGCAGGGATGAGCCGTCCACGTCGGCGCCAATCGCTGGATGCGCTCAAAGACCTGAACCAAATAAGCTTTGATGGATTGCAGGATCCGGAGATCCAGACCCGTATCGCCTCCTATGAGATGGCGTATCGGATGCAAACCAGTGTGCCGGAGGTGATGGATATTTCGAAGGAACCGGCCAGGATGCAGGAAGCGTATGGGACGACGCCGGGCCGGGCATCCTTTGCCAACAACTGCCTGCTCGCCCGCCGCCTCGTCGAACGGGGCGTTCGCTTCGTGCAACTGTACCATCGAGGTTGGGATCATCACGGGGGTCCCGATGGCAACCTCGTTTTCGATCTCAAACAGCGATGCGCGGAGACCGACCAGCCGGCGGTGGCGTTGGTGAAGGATCTGAAAGAACGGGGTTTACTCGACGAAACCCTGGTGCTTTGGGGAGGTGAATTTGGGCGTACGCCCATGATGCAGGGGGCGCTTAAGCCCGACCAAATCGGCCGAGATCATCATCCCCATGGCTACACCATTTGGATGGCCGGTGGCGGAATTAAGCCCGGGACGGTTTACGGCAAAACGGACGACTTCGGATTTTATGCGATCGAGAACAAAGTCCACGTACACGATTTGCATGCGACGATTCTCCATCTTTTTGGCCTCGATCATCTCAAGCTCACCTACCGTTTTCAAGGTCGCGACTTTCGCCTCACCGATGTGCACGGCGAGGTGGTGAAAAAAATTCTCGCATAAGGTAGGCACGGGCCTGGAGTTCCGGCGAAAGCTACCTGAAAGCGGCTCCGCCGCTTTCGGTCGAGCAACGCCGTGCCATCTGGGCCATCACCCATTGCCGTACTCCGGCCATGGGCGGGAAGGTCTTTGC
>JAYVTS010000162.1:0-2583 GCA_043788645.1 Verrucomicrobiota bacterium | reverse complement strand
CGCCCGCCACGCCCTCGCTCTCAATAACGCTCAACCCACCGAGAATATCACCAGGACCACGGCGTGTCCCGCAAAAGTTCGAAAAAACTTCGCGACCACAGGGTTTACCGAATGTTTACGATATCCGCGCTTCTCAAAAGCGGGATTTAGGTACTTTAACATGGGCGAGACGATGTCTTCGAAAGTGGCCTGGAAAAGGACGGCGCGGCGCGAATCGGGTATTCCGCTGGGGATTGGAGGGTTGACTGCTTGCAGTGGGATGGACCTGGCGGAAGAGCTCCCGAAACCCATCAGCGGTGGAACGCCCGGCTGGGTCGAAGGTGCGGGCGTCAACGTCTCCAGATCGATTGATCCCTTCAACTCATCCAGATTAAGCGGGCCGCGGTTATTGATGATGATCAGAGGGCGTCCGTCGCGGAACCGGGCATAGACGGAAGTGTCCTCGGAAATACCGATTCCTTCCAATTCATCGTAATTCGACATAAAATCGGACAGTGCCTGACTGTCCGCCAGTCCGTTTTTTCCCGAGAGCGAGGCAATCTTTGAGCCTATTTCATCCATGATTTGCCTCCGTTTCTGGTCTTGAACCACCCGTTCCGGTGTGGTGGCCAACCCGACAACGCGGAGAAATCGGGAACGCCGATTCAGGAGCAGGCCGGCGGAGGATTCGGAAGTTCGAAAAACCCGGCGCCAATCCGATTTGGTAAGGTCGCTTGCGCTCTGAACTTCGTACCAAGCCGAATCGCCCTTCCAGGTCAGTGTCAGACTCCCGTCGCCGACTTCGCTGTGCGTGATTTCGGGCGGGGTGAAGGCACCGAGCTCAGGCCACGGAAGCAGGGACAAACAAGCGGCTAGGACCCATTGGGTGGCCGGACGGCGGAGATCCGGTCGCGATGGAAGAGTTGCTGAGGCTGATCGAGGCGAATCCTTCGGTTTCTTCATCTTAATCTGGCTAGAATTTGGATGTGACGGTCGGCGATAAGTTATTTCCCGGTGCGTCTCCTAGCCCGATCAGGTCACGCCTTCCATCGGCCCGTTGAAGGGCGGAGGCGTCGCCCGCGCGCGTACTTGAGCCAAAGAGTACCGAAAGAGTCACCGTTCTCCCCAAGCAGGTCAAGCTTCGACTCGCCGCCTTTGTTTGCCAAGATTCTCTGAACATTTGCGAGGTCCTAACCGCAACCCTCAAATTTCCCTTGCGCATGCGTCGAAAACCAAATTCTTATCAGTTAAATCAATTTACTTTTTAACAATTCAACTGGAATTCGAGTAATAAGATTCACGCAGGCAATTGACGAATCGCCCAACGGCTTTAAGTCAAATCAACTACAATAAACAATATGAAGCAATTCATCGTCGCCTTCGGACTCTGCGCAATGGCCGTCGCGGAAGGGCATGCCGCCAGTATCGTTTACAATTTCAATGGCGGAATCAACTCTCCTTCCGGAGTGCCTCCTGGCGTGGGCGCCTCTGACATTCAACTAACTCTGTTCGGCCTCAGTCTGACGCTTGGGACGATTGGGAATCCCGCGCCATCTGCCGGGCCATTTTCGAATACCGGTGCGTCCGGAAGCACCTACTCCACTTTCATCGTGTCCCCGAGTCCAGGCAACGTCCTAAATCTGGTCTCTTTTTCCTTCGATGAGGAGAATATCGATGCTTTTGGTCCGGCGAATTTTGACGTCTACACGAGCGTTGACGGTTTTGCTTCCTCGATTCTAACCGGCAGTTTGTCGGCGTCTGCTGCGGCCTTCTCCAATCATTCGGTAGCTTTGGCTGGGCTGCAATATCAAGACTTATCCAGCCCGTTCGAGGTGCGCATTTCAGGATTTGGTGGTCCAGCCAACCCGCAATCGGTTTGGCTATTCGACAATGTGAGCCTCAACTTTGAAGTCGCGGCGGTGCCAGAAATGTCGGCGCTCGGTTTCTTGGCGGCGGGAGCGTCCTTGATCGTTGTCCGTTCGCTGATTCGAAGCCGTGGGTGCACCGCCTGATTTGATGGGATTGATGGATAGCACCGCTTGGCTGCGGAGTGCGGCGGGAGCCGACCCCGCAAAGTTTGCTGGCATTGCGCTGCATGGCGGTTTTAGCCCGGAGGTGCTGCCGTGGCTCAGCGCCAGCGCGACGCATGATACAGTGGAGGCCGGGGTAGCGATGTTTTGGCTCAAAAACGAGCGTTCGACCCGAACGCCCGATGGCGGGCAGCTTGAAAATAGATCGTTGGTGAAGTCAAATCTCCCTGGATCGCGAAGCGTCAAAACCAATTCGCTATCCGTTGCGTGACAACATCCGCCGCCACGAGCTTGTGATCGATTTCTGGGAGTGTTTCCAGAAGCCGCGCCCCGGCGAGGTGTACAACCAAGGCGACTCACGCCACGTCAATTGCTCTATCAGATTTCACGTAAACTGCGCACCGAAGCGGCCTGGAGTCCGGCTGCTACCAATTATTTGGCCCTCTTTTAGGCTAAAACTCTCCCGCCCGCGCGGTCTAGGACGCGCCTTTTCTCCCCGACTAGCTGTTGATTACAAATTGTTTGCGAGAAGATTCTGGACACCCCCTCCGCCGTTTTTTATCGTTCGGGATGT
>JAYVTS010000161.1:0-12490 GCA_043788645.1 Verrucomicrobiota bacterium | reverse complement strand
GGCCACCTGAATCCAAACAATGACGCCTAGCGACGCTAGGCTGACCGCCAGAACCCCTCCCGACTCAATGCGACCCAGCGCCTCCATCCAGCTCACCCGGTAGAGTCTGGCCAACGGCAGCGCGACCAGCGCGGCTAGCCCGAGCGGAGGAGCGATGGTGGTGGCAGCCGTGCAAATAATGGCCATCGGAAAGAGACGCACCCGCGGCGCCATCCACAATCCTACCGCCGGAGTGATCGCTAGCGCCAACGGTAGTACGAAGTGCAACCCAAAACCGGCATCCGCGGGACCCTCCATCCGCTGCAACCAAAAGCAGAACAACCATTGAAGGACGACGGCCGGAAAGAATTCGCGCAGTACCAGCCGAACCCGACTGAGCAACACCTCTCGAAGGGGTAGTGGCATGCAGAGTAAAAGTTCTAAGGTCGAGTTTTGCGCCTCGTCTCGATAACCTCGGGCGGAACGGAGACTCATCCCTAGGACCAGCAGCAGGGTCGTGAGCTGAGCGGGTCGGCCACTGTCGGTGCCGACCGACAAAACCCAGCTAAGAAAAACCAAGCCGCACCATAAACCTCGCAGCTCGCCTCGGCCCCGCTCGCGGAGTCGGAGCCACTCTAGGGGGTGACGTTGGCGGAGTTTCTGGCCGGGTCCGTTACCCCAGCTCCGATGTTCCAAATCTTCGAGCGTCTCTTCCCAATTATCACCCAGACGCTCGTGAAGTTCACTCCAACTTTTGACGCCCGTGGGAACAAGTTTCACGGAGTCGAACTCGTCCATTCGCCAGCGTCGGACGGCCGCTTTCCCAGCCCACCAAACGATGCCCACCACCCAGTAAGCACTCGCTCCAACGAGAGACCACGAGGCCAGTAGTTGACGCAGAAAGAGCCCTGCGGGGGTGCGTTGATTGCCCAGGAGCAACAGAGGAATCACGAGGATCACCAAGATGCCGGGCACCGCCAAACCGTAGGCGAGCCAGAGTGATTGATGGCGATGACGCACGCTCGCGCTCGCGAGAATTCCCGAACCAAGTCCCACCACCCCCACCCCACCTTCGGTCGCCCAGGCCAAGAGAATATCGCCGCTCCCCACTCCGCCAAGCATGACCGGAATCAGGCCAATCGGAAACATCGCCAGCCAGGCAACCATCAGCCGCAGGCCATGATGTTGTGCCTTTCCGATTAATACTTCGTGCGGTCTCAGGGGCGTCAGCAAGAGCAATCCGAGCGTCCCGGTCCGCCGTTCTTCGGTCACGCAATCGGCGGTGAGTGCCGGGGCTAAAATCGCGAGGATGAGCGCAAATCCTCCATGGAGCGCGACGAAAAGCGGGCGCCCCAGCGTTGCGGGATCTCCGCTCAGATGTTCTGTGAGCCAGTAAAGCACGCCGAACGCAGCGGCGCCGACGCCCACCCGTAGCCACCAGGTGACTGGACTACGAAATGAACTCAGGAGTTCTCGGTGGAAAATCGGGGACATCATTTCAACGCCGATTAAACCAACGATCCTCCCACGTCATGGCGGCTTTCCGGAAATCCTCCGCCAGCTCGCGTTCGTTGGTATCGAAGTTTAATCCGGCCGCGATTTCTCGGAGTCCATGGTCGAGGTCGATCTGGGCTCGACGAGCGTGCCAGGCCGAGATCAGGAGGCAGATACCGTAGACGAGTAGGTACATAAAAATGAAAGCACCTTCACTCGTACCAATCGTAATGAGAAGGATACTTGGGACTCCGACCCATCCCGGCACCAGCAAGCGCAAGACCGTGCGACGAAACGCCCGCATCGGGTCCGAATCCCGCAAGGACGTACGCAGGCCAATGAGGATGCCCCATCGGATGTCCAAAAAAAGCATCCCAAGCCCGCTGAATAACCCGACGACGACGACGGGAATCGCCCGATCCTGCTGAAGGATGGGACCAAACCAAACGGATAAAAACTGAATGATCGCCAGCAGCGACAGTGCGACCATCGGAGCGAACGCCTCGGCCATCAAAGCCTCGCGGCTACCTTCCACCAGGTCTTTGGGCGAGAGCGGAGTCGTGAGTAATAGTTCTAGGGCCCCCGTGCGCCGATCTTCGCCCAAACGTCGGGTCGCGCTGAGGCAGACGCTGAGCTTGAGGAGTTGATGAGCAATATAGGCCAATCCCAATGACATCAGGAAGAACCCACCTCCCACCGGAGTCCCTTGTCTCCACCACGAAATGACGAGGCCGACTGTCGCCGCACCAATGAACAGATAGATCAGCGAGTTGAACGTGCCCTTTTCTGGTCGACACGTCCGTTCGAGCCAGTAATAGGGATTTCGATCTAGCCATTCGCTCCAATGCACATTCCGCCAACCCGTGAGGGGATGAGAGGCGCGATTCTCGGGAGGGTGATTTTCTAAAAGTGCTTGGGGTTCTTCCCGGCGGCGTTGCACCCAAAAACACGCCCACCCCAAACCGAACACGATCAATCCTGATAGCAACGGAACCCCCGCATCCCAACCCGCAATCCCTTCCGGCCGGGATCGTCGATATTCCTCAAAACTGCTCAGTACTTGGAGCAGTGGACTTAGCCCCAGCACCCAAGGGAACGTCGGTCGCTTGAGCCAAAGACAGGCTAAATACAAGGCCACTGGTGTGAACGTCAAGGCGCCCAAAAACGATAAAGTGCTGCGGACCGATTTCCCAAAACTTGGAGCCATCGCTGAGGACGACATCCCAATGATGAGCGACACTCCTTGGGTCAATAATAGCGCAACGACCATCCGCCAGAATTCGGCCGCCGCGATACCACCCATCGCTACCGGCAAAGCGAGCACCGGGAACACGCCGACGAGCAACATGACTTGGTGCAGGGCGGTGGCCGCGAGTTTGCCGAGCACCACATCGTACCCGTGGAGGTCGGTGAGAAAAAGCAACCCGAGCGTGCCTTCGCGCTTTTCTCGCGTAAGAGTGTCCGCCGTATAGAGCGGTCCCGACAGCCAGGCCAAGACGCACAGGAGGCCGGAGAGACCGTAGAAGAGTCTTTCGCTGACCACCGTGGGTTGCCGTCGGGTGGTCGCGAGGACAACGAGAAATACCGCGATTCCGAGGGCGATGGCGGCAAAGCGTTGCCATCGCACGGTGGCCGAACGTGCGGCTACCAATAACTCCCGTTGCACGACTGGTAAAAAAGTCATCGTCGAGCCCTGGGTGGCCTGCTGGAGCGCAGTCGGCGGCGAGTGCTGAGGGAGGCTTTGGCCTCGTTCGGTTCGTAAGCCAGAGTCGATTCAGGTTTTTGAAGCCAGAGGTTCAACTGGTGTTGTGGGCGCACGCCCAAGCCGATGATTCCCAAACGGCGTCGGCCTTGGAGTAGAGTTTCGCGGACCCAACGTTCGTGAAGATGGCGCGGCAAATCCGGCCAAACCAAGATCGTATTAATTCCCACAATGAGTCCACCCAACCAACACCCGGCAATCCCGGTGCTATCGACTAATCCCGGGATTTCGAAAAAGAATCCGAGACCGGGCGCCAAAATGGCGGTGCTCGCTGCCGCGGCCCAATAGCCGTGGAAATGAAAAGCCGCCTCGAGTCCAATGGCGGCCGTGCCCACGCAGATCAGCGTGCCGAGCAGAACGAGGCTGAGGGGTAGGCTGGGGTCGAGAAAGGTCGGCCAGACCCCCAGGACGCCCACCACCCACACTCCCCAAACGGGGGCGAATTGCCACGCTAACCCCGCAAGTCGGGCCTGAGCGAGTTCAGCGGGCTTCAGCGGGGTGGTGAGTAAAAGTTCAAAGCCGCCTTCAAACCGCTCCCGCCGATAGCTGGCCGCAGCGATCAAAGCGATGGCTAGACTGAGGCTGATTCCCAACCCGAACTGCATCAAAAACCAGGGTTCACGCTCGGGTCGACGCCAGAGGATCCAACCTTGAATGGCGAGCATGAGGAGCGCGGCCAGCCAACGACCGACCCGCACTTCAACCGGATAGCGCATGAGCCACCGCAAAGGGCGACGACGCAACCAGCGCCGACGTATTTTCGCGGAGACCGCGAACCAGCGTCCTCTCAGCAGGGGTTTTCTTGTGCCGCCGACCCCTTGCAGATCATAAACCACGGCCCAGCGAGATCCTACACCGCAAAGCACGCTGAGGACCATCGCGACGAGCAGTGCCGACCCAAAGATCCACAACCATCCCGATACGAGGACCGTCGGAATCACCGCTTCCGTCCGGCCCCAAATCCCACCCCCATCCGTGATCAGTTGCCCCGTCCCGATGAGAAGGTCCCGAAGCCCGTGGGGCTGGGACCAGAGTTGTTGGGCAAAATAATGACCAATTACCCCCTGAAAAGCGAGGTAGAGGAGGGCCGCGCTCAGGACCGAAGCGAACCCATTGACGATGAGTCCGAGGGCCGTGGCTCGCAGCCAGGTGCGGGCCCAAGCGGCGGAGAGCATACTGAGTGAAAGCGAGAGAATCAGGGATGCGCCGTGGAGGAAAAGGGCCAACTGAAGTTCAACGCCGCCGACGCCGCCGAAAAAAACGGTAAAAACCAGGACGGGCAGGGCGGCCAAGACGATGGTCAATATTCGGAGCGTGAGCGCGAGTGTCTTGGCTCTTAAGACGCTCTGGAGGCTCAACGGAGTCAGCAGCAGAACAGCCAAAGTCCCTTCCTGCTTTTCTCTCGCCAATAACTCACTGGTCAGGAGCGGCGCAACGATCCACGGAATCAAGAGCAGACCTGTGTGCAACCAGGGAAACAGCTGGCGGGCGACAATCTCGGGTTGTTGGATCGTGTTGAGTGCCAAATCCAAGATAACGAAAAAAATCGCTGCCGTTCCGACGCGCAACCAACGGCTGAGCGGCCGGTGGGCTTCGGCCCGGAGTTCGCGTTGCAACAGCGGCCACATGGCAGAACGAGCGGAATGGGAACGGGCGGGAAAGCTCGAATCATTCCTATTGAGTTTCGCCGCGGGTCACTTTGAGGAACACTTCTTCCAGCCCCATTTCGTCTTCGCGGAATTCTAACAGGCGCGCACCGGCTTTGACCAAAACCTCAGGAATTAGGCTGCTATCAGTGCGTTCATCGCTGAGGGTGACTTTGATGCGACCTTCTTCCTCCGTGGCTTCGCGAATTTCGGGCCGGGCTTGTAGAATTTCAATGGCGGTACGAACCACCCCACCCACTCGAACGCGGAACACGCGCCCCGATTGTGCTTCATTACGGACGCCTTGGACGGGGCCGCTATAAATCAGACGACCCTTCTCAATAATAGCGCAACGATTGCACAACGTTTGGAGTTCGCTGAGGATATGCGAACTAATGATAATGGTTTTCCCCAATCGTTGCAGCTCTTGCAAGATCGCCATCATTTCAATGCGCGCCCGGGGATCGAGCCCGGAGGCAGGTTCGTCCAGCAGGAGTAATTGGGGATCGTGAATCAGCACCCGAGCCAGCCCCAAGCGTTGTTGCATCCCGCGACTCAACGCGCCAATCAGGGAACCCTTTTTTTCGGATAATCCGACCAGTTCGAGCACGTCCGCGACCGTTTTCTCCCGTTGAACCGCTGGAATTTTGTAACAGGCGCCGAAGAAATCGAGGTATTCGGTCACTTCCATGTCTTTGTAGACACCGAAGAAATCGGGCATATAGCCGATCAAATGTCGCACCCGATCCGCGTTACGCACCACATCATGGCCGAGCACTTCGGCGCGGCCGGAGGAAGGCGTGAGAAATGTCGCCAGAATTCGGAGCGTCGTGGTTTTGCCGGCCCCGTTGGAACCAATAAATCCGAAAAGATCCGCCCGGTTCACGGTGAGGCTGAGGCTGGAAAGAGCCGTCATATTGCCATACACCCGGGAAAGGTCGTGGGTGGAAACCGCCGGAAATGAAGGGGGGGCGATGGGCGCCTCTCGGGGTGCGACTTTAAGTTCCATGAGGTGGGAGAAGAGTTCAGTGAATCGTTTGAGAAAAATACGACGAGGCGGGGGTGGCCTCCTATTGACCGGTGGGATTGAAGGCAGGGTTAGAGTTAGGATTGGGGAGGGTGAGCCGGTACATGACCGACTTCGAGCCGCGCAACGCCGTGAACTTGTTCATGCGCGGAACCGCCGTCGCATCGGGTTGCCAAGCCATGACGACGGTGTCGCCGCGGGCTTGATTGGGGGTGAGATCAAATCCGAGCGCCCACATCCATTCGCGTTGATTTTCACCGGACTGCGGCGGGAACTGGCCGCAAAAGGACGCGGCGATGACCGCTTTGGCCCACGCGCTTTCCTCAATGTGCTCCTTCGAGCTGTCGCCAAACGTGTTTTCGCGCCCAGACGCCACGGCCTTGAAACGGACACTCCAGGAATTGAGCAAGTCCGGGAGCGATTCGCTACTACCGCCGACACCGGTGAAATGGACTTCGCCACCGGCTCCGAGTGGGCCCAAGTCAAAGAGGCGCCCTTCGTGGACGACCCAAACATTCGCAAACTTGTGGTCGCCGGATTTCAGGGTCAGTCGGCCCCCTTCCCAGGCGCCTTTTAGCGGCGCTTCGGTTTCGGTTTGCCAATCGCCGACATAACCCTGAGCCGTCCAAACGGGGACGTACGTACTGGCCTCGAATCCGATGGAACCGAGCATCAGGTCCAGTCGGCCGCTCTCGTTGCGTACGCCGATGCTGCTACGGAATTCGCCTCGAAGCGTCGCGAAAGGAAGTTCGGATTTAAACTGATAGGTATTGTTAGCCGGAGAATAGAGATTGGCGTAACTCCGACCGCGCAAGGCGGCGTCACTTGATTTTCCGCGCGGGAGAATATCAACGACCTGGAGTTCGGAATATTCGCTTTGTCCCGAGCGCAGCTTGAATCCAATAAAATAAATCAAGAGTGAAAAGAGCGCCACGTAAGACGGGAACGTGATCCAGGTGAGCATTGGCCGGTTGATTTTTTTGAGCCACCACTGATCGAAGGGTCCGATGACGACCAGATACACCACCAACAATAACAGCAACACCCCGACCGGGAGCTTGCGGATTTGCCGTGTTTCGATCATGGCTCCGAACACGGTGTCGATCCCATGGCCGCCCCAAATATTCATCCGAGTATTCGTCAACAGCTCATTCGGAACACTGGCGAGGCGGGCGAAAAACCAGGGACGTTGTTTCCAGGATTTGAAGGGCTCCAGTTCGGGATTGAACGCGAGTGCGGTGACTAACCCTCGACCGTACCGACCGGAAACGCCCAGGGGGGCGGTGCCGACGGTGAGGAAGGTTTCGGCGGTTTCGGCCGGTGTGAGCCCCACAACGGCAATCTCCGAGCGAGCGAAATTCGGGTCGGGCGTGAGTTCGGTATAGGGATCTGCCACGGTGGGTTGGGTGCTGCGGGGATGAAGCAGAACCGGTTGACTTCCGTACTCTAAGGTGGTTTGACCGGGGCCACGGGCGGACCGCAGGAATTTGTGGAATGCATCGGTCGTTCGTAGGCTAGCGACCCCTCCGACTTTGGCCGGAAGCAATTCTTGCATCCAAGGTGTTGCGTTGACGTCGGTCGGGTTTTCGATCGCAACGATGACGTGTCCGCCATTGGCCACCCAGCTTTGGAGAGCGATGACCTGGGGCTCTTTAAGTTCGAGCGCCCGACGAGAGTTTAAGTAGAGACAATTGAGACCCTCAAGGGCCAGCGGGTTGTCCGGGAAGAATCCGGGGTCAAAGCGAACGGTGAGCGGACGAATGTCGCTCAGGGTGCGATTGTCTTTGGAGCCGTCCGGAAAGGCGGGTGCATTTTGGACCGAACCGGGAAGCAATCCGAAAAGGACACTTTCGCCGCTGACGATGTTGAGTTGGGTCGATTTGTTTTCCGCCACCACTTTGCCGAATTCATTCACGAGGCGCGCTTCGATCCCGGCAAAATTGGCCGTGCTAGAAAACAGAGGGACGACGATTCGTTTGGTGGTGCCGGGGGGTAGCTCGATCGGGATTCGAATCGGGCTGCCGCCAAACTGGCCTTGGCTCAATTCTACGAAGCCCCTGAGGGTGGGCCCATCGCCTTGGAGTTCCAGGGCGACGGGATAATGCGTACCGAGGCGGGCGGTGTTGGCATAGCCCGGAAACACATCCAGGCGAGGGGCAGCGTGGAGCACGGGCCACGCGCCCAGGACGGCCAGCGTGACTAGCAGCAAGGCCAAGGTGCGGGCAGTCAAGGACGCCGAGCGATGTAGGACAGGACGGGTCATGTGGCAGTGGCGGGCCATTTGTACGCGGCGGACACGGTTGTCGGCAACGAAGAAGTCAGGAATTAGTCTAATTTGCATACCCATGGACACCGGTGACATCAAAAGGTCTCGGAAAAAAATTGACCCCGACGAGATCCGTGCGACTGCGAGTTTGGATATGCCTGAGGTGATACTGAGTGAACGATTTTTCCAGCAAGCTGCCGGTTGGGAGGTGGTGCAGCAGGCAAAAATGCTCTTGGGAGCGGGCAAGGTTTTGTCCGCGAATTACTCGCCTCCATTGCTCAAAGGCGTGGTCGTGGCCGGGGAATCGAGTGTCCGAGCCGGGCTCGTCATTCAGTCTCCCTCGGACATTGAAAATCTCTGCCCGTGCCGGGACTCCCGTGATCGTGGGATTATTTGCGCGCATTCGGTCGCCCTCGGTTTGCAGATCATTCAGCCGACTCGTCCACCCGAAGCCACTCTGGCAACCCCGGGAGTGGATCGCCGCGGGATTCCTCAGGCGCTACGGGTGAATCGGCCGCCCCTTCGTCCCACTCAAGATCCGATCAGACTCAAGCGATCCGAGACCGGTGAACCGCTCACGATTCATGTCATTTTCCCTCCTAACCTCGCCGCGGTGATCGCGAAGGGCGGTGGGGCCTCCGTTTTGTTGGTGTTTGAAGGCGTCACCGCTCGCGGGCGGCAACCGTTGAATGCTTTCACCCAGGGCGGACCCTTTCGACTGGCACCGGAGGATGTGGAATTGATCGAGGCGGCCGAACTGGCCTGCGCTGGCGATACACCCGGCATGGCCCAATTGCCCGTGGCCAATCTATTGGATCTGTTTCCCAAACTGGTGGGGCATCCTCGGGTCACTCTAGGTCGCCATCAAACACTCACGGTACGGGCCGAGCTGTTCCCGGTGCCGTTGCTGGCCACGTTGGAGCCCAATGGGGAAATCTCTCTCAGGTTGAAGCCTGGGACGAATCCGCCGCCGTTGCTGAGATCGACGGATCGGGCCGACGCGAGCCAGTCAGCCTGGGGTTTTGTAACCGAGCCAGGTCAGACTCCGGTGTTGGCTCCCGTGGCGCTTTTGGGTGGATTAGCCGATTTACTGGTTCAACCCCGGCGTTGGCCCCGTGCCCAAGTGCCGAGTTTTCTCTCGCACCTCTTGCCGGTATTAGTGGCTAGCGGAACGGTGACTGCGAATTTCCGACTAGAGGATTTTACCCTCCAACCGATGCCGCCCAAGTTTCTCCTCGGGTTGGATGGTGGTTTGGCTCAACTCACGGGCACGCTTCAGTGTGCTTATGGGCCGCGGATTATGACTTTGGGCGTCACTCGATCAGATGATACTGCGTGGATACCCGATCCGAGTGACATGCGGCGGTACGGCACTCGGAACACCGCTGCCGAGCAGGGGGCCATGACGCGACTGCGCCAAGCCGGGTTTAACGGGCCGGATGGACAAGGACTTTGGCAATTGCCCGGGCAAGATCGGGTTCTGCGTTTTTTTGCCCGCGATTTTGCCCGACTAGAGCAGCAATGGCAGGTGACCTTGGAGGCTCGGCTCGAACGGTCTACTCAGCAAAATCTGCAACGCGTGACACCAGAGTTTCGCGTGACGCCCAGTGGTGAACGTTGGTTTGATCTGGAAGTGAGCTACCGGAGTGGTGACGGAGCCGAGACGTTTTCGGCGGCGGAAATTCAGCAATTGCTCAGGGGCGGCGGGAATCGCCGTTTGAAAAGCGGGAAATTTGCCCTCTTAGATACCGCTGCCGTCGAGGAAATGCAGGAAGTCTTGCTGGACTGTGCGCCCCAGCAATCCGGCGGAGAGGGGGAGGGTCAATTGCGATATCGAATGAGCGCCGCTCAGGCCGGGTTCTTGGAGTCCTCACTAGCGGGTGCGGGCTTTGCGATCACCGCGCCGCCGGCCTGGCGAGACCGAGTTCGATCTCAGACCGGCGCGGCTGAACTCGTGTGCCCGCCCCTGGGCGTATTGGAATCGGTGTTGCGACCTTATCAAAAACAAGGCGTGGGTTGGTTGCGGTTCTTGCGGGAAAATAGCTTTGGCGGCGTCTTGGCCGACGAAATGGGTCTGGGCAAGACCCTTCAAATACTGGCCCACTTTGCGGCGGTGCGAGCGGTTCACCCCGGGTTGCCACCCGCACTCGTCGTGTGTCCCACCACCCTGGTTTTCAATTGGGCGGCTGAGGCCAAGAAGTTCACGCCTCACCTGAAGGTACTCGTGCTCGAAGGACCGCAGCGACATCGCCGTTTCGAGCTGATCGCGGACCAGGATATCGTGGTGACCAGCTATGCGCTGATTCGTCGGGACGCAGATCGCTATCCCGACGTGGCGTTTGATACTGTGGTGCTGGATGAGGCCCAACATATTAAGAATCGCCGGACCCAAAATGCGGTCGCAGTGAAACGGATTCGGGGTGAATATCGGTTGATTGTCACAGGCACACCCTTGGAAAACTCGGTGCTGGATTTGTGGAGTTTGTTCGATTTTCTCATGCCGAGTTATCTCGGCAACGCGGACGATTTTCGTGAGCGATATGAGGTGCCGATCGCCAAAGAACGAGACACCGGTGCGATGGCGCGGTTGGGGCGACGCATTCGGCCCTTTCTGCTGCGGCGCTTAAAGAAGGACGTCGTGGCTGAATTGCCGGCGAAGCTAGAGCAGGTCGCGTATTGTGAACTGACGGAAGAACAAGCGGCATTATATCAGCAACTCCTGGCCGCGACGCGGAAAGAGGTCTTTGAGGCCGTGGGCGAACAAGGCCTAGCGAAGAGTCGAATGCTCGTCCTCACCGCACTGCTGCGGTTGCGACAAGTCTGTTGTGATTTGAGACTCCTAGCCAAGCCCACCGGCAAATCACCGATTGCGTCTGGGGCATCGGAGGAGAAAGACGAAGACGAGTCGGCGGAATTGGCTCCGACGGTTTCGGGCAAGGTGCAGTTTTTTACTGAACTCTTGGACGAGATTTTGGACGGGGGCCATCGCGTGCTCGTTTTTAGCCAGTTCACGACGATGTTAGGGTTATTGCGCGAGCAACTGAAGGCGGACGGAACTTCTTTTTGTTATTTAGATGGATCGACGGTGAATCGCGGTGACGTGGTGGAGCGATTCCAAAAGGACTCGACAATTCCCGTGTTTCTCATTTCGCTGAAAGCCGGTGGCGTGGGGTTAAATCTAACGGGAGCGGACACGGTGATCCATTTTGATCCCTGGTGGAATCCGGCAGTGGAAGATCAGGCGACGGATCGGGCGCATCGAATTGGCCAATCCAAGGTCGTCACGAGCTACAAACTCATCACGCGCGGCACGGTGGAGGAGAAGATATTAGCCTTGCAAGAGAGAAAGCGGGCGGTGATCGCGGCGACCTTGACTGGGGAAGAAGCGTTTACCGGATCATTAAGTTGGGATGAAATTCAAGAGTTATTGGGGTAGGGAGTGATGAGTGGGACTCGTATCACTCGTTCTTTCAAGGATCTCCGCCGTTGGCCCCTCACTCAACCGGGTCCACCAGGTCCACCAGGTCCGCCTCCACCACTCCCAGGAGTGCCCACGTTCGCTCCGGGAACCCGGAAAGCCACGTAGTAATAGCCTTTGCTTGATTTGGCTTCTAAGTATAAATCCAAACTACCGTCAATCGTGGCCGTCTGGATGGTTCGATCAAGCACACCCGTTTGAGTCAGGGAAAAGGGCAAAGCATTCCAAGCCAAATCGGCCATGGTCGGGTTGCCATAGATTTCATAGCTATAACCGGAATAGGCTGGAACCGAGATCTGGTACCGCGGATTTTCCCCAGTAGCGCCGGCGATGAGCCGCCCGGCGACCACCAAACTGCCGCCGCCCGGATAAGTGGGCTCCACGGGAGTCAGCCTACTGACGTAGTCCCAGGTCGCTTCCACTTCACTGGCCGACGTGCCCGTGATCGGAGTGTAATTCAGCAACATGCCGACTCGGAGGGTCGGGTCGACGACCGTGCTGAAGACGTTGTCGTTGGAGTTTTGAGCAGGAGGATGTATTGGAGAAGTCCTAAATCTCGATGGTGGTTGGTGCACAGATTCATTTTTCGGCTGGAGAGACGGCTGGAAGTTTTAGTAAATAGTCCCGCCGTTGTTCGGCAAAAGCCTGCAAGCTAAGCGGGGAACGGGAGTCGCTCTCCTCCTTCGATTTCCCGATGAGACTCGTCGCAAACGCTTCGGTCGATTCCAGTTTTCGGGTATCGGTGGCCACGTCGGCCGCGATCAATTCGTGGTAGGGTTGAGCCAGGGGTCCGAGCTTCTCCCAATTCGCTGGTACGAATCCAATAGCCGTCGTTGTT
>JAYVTS010000160.1:0-30227 GCA_043788645.1 Verrucomicrobiota bacterium | reverse complement strand
GATTCCAAAGAATCCGCCCTCCAACCCGAGCCGCAGGCGGAGAAAGCAACCGAATCAACCTCACACTTGAGCCTTGCCGGCCACTCAATTCCTCATTCTCTCAACCATTCCGGACATTGCTTTTCTTGAAACAGTCATGGATTCAGCTCGGGAGCGGCAATTCGTTACTCGACGTGATGGCCATCTAGGCCGTAAGGTGCCAGAACTCGCCGGTTGCCTTCCTGCTATGAAAACTTGTTTCGATCGATTCCGGCCGGCCTTCGCCGCCTTTACGCTGATTGAACTCCTGGTCGTCATCGCGATCATTGCGATCCTGGCCGGCATGCTTTTGCCCGCCCTTTCCAATGCCAAAGAAAAGGCTAACCGCACGGCGTGTGTGAACAATAACAAGCAACTCGCACTCGCCATGCATCTCTACAGTGGCGATAGTGCCGACTTCCTACCCTGGCCCAATTGGGAGAATACCTATGGCCCAGGTTGGTTGTACCAGCCGATCTCCGGCCGCGCCCCGGATCCACTGGTCACGAATGAAGTGAAGTATATTCAGGCCGGATTGTACTGGCCGTACCTGAACACACGGCAGGTTTACAATTGCCCACTGGACCGTCCGAGTAACGTGAAATGGCAGAAACGACGTCAGCGGATTTCCAGCTATATCATGAATGGTGCGGTCTGCCATTTCGGGCAGAACAGCCCGGGCAAAACTTATCGGCTTGGGGCATTTAGTCCGGCCGCCTACGCCCTGTGGGAACCGGATATTAAGAATTTTGGCGGCGTTTGGGGAGCCAATCAGGGTTTCGACGCGAGCCAATATCCAAATGAAACCGAGGGAATCGGACGGCGCCACCAAAAGGGAGCCGTGATTACCGGGTTTAGCGGTCAAGTACACTTCATTCGATTTGAAGATTTTCAGCGCGAACAAACGCAGAACAAGCCCGGCCTCCTCTGGTGTGTTCCCGACAGCCCTAGTGGGCAGTAGTCTGCCGACGAAGAGCAGAAAGAAAGTCATGAGCGATTGTTTCCAAAATGGTGGAGGGCGGGTTCTTTCGCCACCGTGATGTCATGGCCAGTCGCTTAATCCGCCTTGAAGTTCGTGACCTTCGTTTCCCCACCTCGCGGGAACTCGATGGCTCGGATGCGATGAATCCCGATCCGGATTACTCTTCGGCCTACGTCATTTTACACACCGATGACGGCCAGTCAGGATATGGTTCCACGTTCACCATTGGCCGGGGAAATGAAGTCGTCTGTGCAGCGATTCGGGCGCACGAGCATTTGGTGATTGGTCGAACGTTGGAGGGATTTATTTCCAACCCGGGCGCCTTCTGGCACGACTTGACGAGCGATTCCCAGCTCCGCTGGATTGGCCCCGACAAAGGTGCCCTTCACCTCGGGCTGGCGGCCATTGTCAATGCACTTTGGGACCTGTATGCTAGATCCGTGGGCCGACCTTTGTGGCGACTGATCGCTGAACTTTCGCCCGAGCAATTGGTGGCGTGCGTCGATTTTCGCTACCTAACGGATGCGCTCACTCCGGAGGAAGCCTTGACCATACTTCGACGGCACGCCCCGACCAAGCCGGCGCGAGTTTCACGGCTGTTGGCCGAGGGCTATCCCGCCTATACGACCAGCGCCGGTTGGTTGGGATACCCCGATGAAAAGATTCGTCGCCTATGTCGCGAGGCGGTGGCTGAGGGGTGGACTCATATTAAAGTCAAGGTCGGTCGCGATCTACCAGACGATATTCGCCGTCTTGGCATCATCCGAGAAGAACTCGGCTGGGATCGCCATTTGATGGTCGATGCGAATCAGGTCTGGGAAGTGCCCCAAGCAATTGCTTGGATGCGAGAACTGGCATCGTTTCGTCCCTGGTGGATCGAAGAACCTACCTCGCCGGACGATATATTGGGCCATGCGACCATCGCGAGGGCATTAGAACCTCTCGGTATCGGGGTCGCCACCGGAGAACACGGGATGAACCGGATTTTGTTCAAACAACTGTTTCAAGCTCACGCAATCTCGTTCTGCCAGATTGATGCGTGTCGACTGGGCGGGGTGAACGAAAACTTGGCAGTTTTACTCCTCGCCGCGAAATTTAACGTGCCCGTTTGTCCTCACGCGGGTGGGGTCGGGCTCTGCGAATTTGTCCAACACCTGGCGATGATCGATTTTCTAGTCGTGAGTGGCACTTGGGACGGTCGAGTGTGCGAATATGTCGACCACTTACACGAGCATTTTGTTGATCCGTGCCGGATTAAAAATGCACGCTATATCCCTCCAGAACGTCCGGGTTACTCGACCCAAATGCTCCCGGCGAGCGTGGCACACTATGAATATCCACACGGATCCGCTTGGAAATAGTTGGATGATTTTCACACCAAGACGGGTATTTCACACCATGGCACAAAGGCACGAGGGGGGCGATTTGGGTGGGGTGAATTTCGTACGCCGGACCCGTGTTGCGACCGCATTGGACAGGAGTTTGCCCAAAAGAAAAGAAAGAACCTTCATGGTGTCTTCGTGGCTTTCGGGTGAAAGCTAATTTTCCCTACCGCATTTGGGCGGGATCGAGGCCGACGCTTTGGCACCAGGCTGTATAGGCGAGTGGGCTGATCTCACTGGGCTTAATTTCGCTGCGACCACCCCAAAATACATTTGTGTACCCGACCGGAATTCCCGCCTCCACCAAATGTCGGTCAATCGCCGCTTTGTGGGCGAGAACCACTTGCTTATCAGTGCCGTGTGCCACGCCCATCACGTTGACGTCCCGAAACTCGGGTCCGCCTTCCCGCCAATAGGCATGAGTCATAATGTGGTGTCGCCCGACTTCCCGCCCCGCTTCAAGTTCTCGCCCGAGCGGTATGGCCCAATGAAATAACGCGTTGAACTTAGTCACCCGTTCGCCCGAGGTCAGCGTTTTGACATGTTCTAGAAAGGTGCTGAATCGCCCCACCACTCCCCGCTGATTGAGATCCTCAGCGACTTCAAAAAAACGGGCTAACGGAACGTCCCCTTCTTTAGCCCGATTTCGCCAAAGATCGGGTCCCAATTCGTCGGGAGTGAATTCGCGTTTCACGGCGGTGAGCACGCGCCATTCTAGTTCGTTCAGTTGAACCACCGAGACATCAACCGTCTCGGCGGGAACATCGGCCCGACTACCCGGCTCAAGGCCTCGGCGACGAATATGGCCGACCCCCAAAGCGAATAGTTTTTTAGCGGGCATCAATCGGTATGCTTCCGCCCCAATTCTGTTCGCCAACCAAGCGGCATGTTTGGCGAGGGAATAGCCCTGAGGAACCTTCAGCGTGGTCCAGAGCCGATAGTTGGAGCCAGGCGTCGCCGTATCCGTGGAGCGCGTGACGACGTGTCCGCTGAACGGATCTTTTTGAAAAAGGAAATCAAACGCGGCCTCCGAACGTTCCGTCGGAACTTGCCAGGCACAGAGGGCTCCGTCGGCCAAGCTGGTGGCGAGGAGCGTCTGGCGGATACGCCGAATGACCCCGCCAGCCAGAAGCGTCCGAAGTCGTTCGACGACCAGATCTAGGTCGAGACCAGTAAGGCGGGCAATTTCAGCCAACGGATCGCGTTGAAATCCTTGAATCTGATCTTCGCTCACCGCCAAAATTCGGGCGTTGATCGGGTCGGCGATTTCCAGGGGAATCGTCGCTGCAGCGGTGGGCATGGAATCGGTCATTACTCGACGATTTTCGGAACCATGAAAAGTCCGCCGGCTTTGGCCGGAGCATTGGCCAACGCTTCGTCGTTGGATAGGGAACCGGTGACTTCGTCCAGACGCATCACGTTCACCAAGGGAAAGGCGTGCGCGGTGGGCTCGACTCCATCGACGTTTACTTCCCTTAACTTAGCGACGTACCCGAGGATGGCGGCGAGTTGCGGCCCCAGCTGAGCTTTTTCTGCGGGTGACAAATCGATGCGCGCCAATTTGGCAACGTAATCGATATTAAAATCCGACATGCCCCCAAGTATGCCGAGTCTTTCGCGGAAATCGAAGAGTAAATGATCCGTTCAAAAATTCCACTTCTGGAGGGAACACGTCATCCTAGGACTGACTTTGAAAGACTGGCGGCCCTACTGGAATGAGGAAACGCAACGCTATCCTGCGGCGATTGTTATCGGACTTCTTTGGGCGTTGGCGTACCCGTTGCCGGGCGTGGCCGGGCTTGCCTGGGTGGTGCCCGGTTGCTTTTGGTTGCTCACCGCTGGTTTGAACGGAAGGCGGGCGTTTCGGGCAGGGTGCGTCCTAGGCGGGGTCCATTTTTTAGTGTCGTTGCGTTGGCTTTTGGCGATTCCGCATCCCGCTGGGGCCGTGGCCGGATGGCTAGCACTGAGTGCCTATTGCGCGATTTATCCTGCGTTCTGGGCGTGGTCTGCGGGACAGCTGACAAAGTCTTTTTCCAGTGAAGGCGCTCCCTCGAATCTGGGAATGAGTTCGCGGGGTTGGCTCCGGGACTTGGAGCCGGTTGCTCAGTGGCCGTGGTGGCGGCGGGCTCAACTTTGGCTAACTCTGGCGGCGGTTTGGGTAGCCCTTGAAATGCTGCGCGCACGCCTATTGAGCGGGTTTGCCTGGAACTTTTTGGGCGTCACTCAATGGCGTCAGATCGCGCTGCTTCAAATAACGTCATTCACCGGCGTCTATGGTTTATCGTTCCTCGTCTGTTGGTTGAGCTTGTCGTTGTCAGGCGCGTTTTTGGTCCTCACTTTTCGGCCCAGGGATCGGTGGGGTTGGACGGCCGAAACACGCCTTCCGTTGCTGGTCCTGTTGTTGATCGCCAGCAGCGGTTTTTGGGCGGTTTTGGGATATCGACGCGACCTTGCTCGGGCGCCGGGTTCACTGCGGCTCGCGTTGATTCAACCTGCCGTTCCGCAAACATTGCAATGGGACGCCGCGGCGGATAGAACCAATTTCGCGACCCTATTTGCCTTGTCTGAACCCGCATTGGCATTGAAGCCAGATGTTTTGGTGTGGCCCGAAGGCTCCTTCGGGCTCGACACCCATTCGTGGCCGCAGATCACGAATGCCATTGGGCTTGCGGGGGTGGAGTGGATTTTTAATGAGACGGCCTTCGATGACTCCAACCGCCCCCTGAACTCGGCGATGTTAGTGAATGCTGGCGGTCGTTTAGTTGAACGCTATGATAAACGGCGGCTCGTGCCTTTTGGCGAATATATTCCGCTCGAACGTTGGGTGCCGTTTCTTCGTTATTTGACCCCGATTGGTTCTAGTTTCGCTTCGGGCGTGGGCCCCGTAACGTTTCATCTCGGCGGGTCGGGAATACGGCCAAGCCGGGACCTGCCAGGGCACGCGATGCAGGCGGAAGCGGCCCCGATTATTTGTTTTGAAGATACATTTCCCCACGGGGTACGGGAGCAGGTGACTGCTTCGACGGATTTCTTGCTCGAATTGACAAACGACGCGTGGTTTGGCGAAAGCAGTGCCCAATGGCAGCACGCAGCGAATGCGGTCTTCCGGGCGGTGGAAAATGGAGTGCCACTCGTACGATGTGCGAATAATGGGTTGTCGCTTTGGTTCGATGCGTCGGGCGTACCGCATGACTTCTATGGGGAGGGGCGCAGTGTGTATCAAGCCGGCTTTGAACTCGCGGAAGTGCCCGTGGGACTGATGCGTCGGCCCACGTTCTATCGCCAAAGGGGCGATGTTTTTGGGTGGACCTGTGTCGGGTGGACGGTTCTCGGTCTGGTCAGGCACCGGGTATCCAAACGAGAGAGAGAGAGGAAAACAGAAATCACTCAACGGAATCAGCCGGAATAAAGGGGCGCGCTCACCTCAGCGCGGACGAAATTGTGCAACGCGTCCGGGGCACAGGGAGTCGGGCGGTCGTAGTGGTTTTTGGCGTTGAAACCCACGCGAAAAACGAGCAAAGACGGGGAGCCGTGCGCCACCTGTGAAGTCCGCCCGAACCGCCGGAATAACCGCGCCCGGGCTGTTCGCGGCTACCGGCGGGGTGAGGTTGCATCCAGAGATCGCAACATCCCTTTGCCGCGTGCTGCCACTCGGGTACGCTGGATTTCAATGAACGCACTGGTTTGGAAAACTCCACCGTCGGAGTTTTTCTCCGTTCTCGCACCCGTGATCGAGACCGGACCGATCCTCGCCAACGGACGAATCGACTTCCGGAACAGCGCGAGTGGAACCGTTTGCTTTGATCGGGGCTCGGCGAAGCCGTCTTGACCCACTCATCGGCTTATCTTTCCGAGCGAATGCGCGTCCGCATTGAACCCGTCATCACCCGACAGACTCCAGAAAGTCTGGGCTCGGAACTTCGTGGCGAGCCCGGATTGGTGGTCCTGCGTACGGCCCAATTCGACGTACACAGTGCGCGTTACTCCTTGGTGGGGGCACGACCGCTGCTCACGTTTCGGAGCTTCGGAACCCACTGTGAAACGTTCGGACCCAACACGCCCAATCGTCGGCAATTTGGTAATCCTTGGGAAATCCTCCGGACTTGGCTCGGAAAATTTGAACTCCTCGAAGAATCCGAACACGCGTTTCCGCTGGGGGGTGTTTTTGGATATTGGGCGTATGAACTCAAACAATTTGTCGAACCGCGCCTCACTCGCCGTGCGATCAACGATCTCGAACTGCCGGATTGCCACTTGGGTTTTCACGCAAGTCTGGTGGTCTTCGATCACGCCAGCGGGGAGACGTGGATTGTCGCTACCGGTCTGACCGCTGACGGCCAACGCACCGAGGAACAAGCCGAAGACCAAATCGAATGGTGGCGTGAAAGGTTGAGGCGGCCTCCCGGGATCCCCAAAGCGTCCGTGAATTCCGACCCCATCTCTCCTGCCATCAACGGACCTTGGGCTTCTTCCCTATCCCGCGAGGCGTTCCTCGCCGCCGTCCACCGCGCTCAAATTTATATCCGCGCCGGCGATATCTATCAGGTCAATCTTGCCCACCGCATGACGGCACCTGGCGCCGGTGACGCCTGGGACTTATACCGCCGTCTCCTGCTAACCTCCCCTGCCCCATTTAGTGCCTATTATGATGCCGGGACCTTTGGACTGGTCTCGTCGTCGCCCGAACTCTTCCTGCGATTGCGCGGTTCCGATATCGTCACGCGCCCCATCAAAGGCACTCGCCCGCGGAGTTCCAATGCCACTCAAGACCAGCTTTGGCGCGAGGAATTGTTGGCGAGCGAAAAAGAGCGGAGTGAACTCGTGATGATTACCGATCTCCTGCGCAATGACCTCGGCCGCGTTTGCACCTATGGTTCAATCCATGTGCCGGAGCTCTTTCATCTCGAACAATTCCCCCAAGTCCAACACCTCGTCTCCACCGTGATCGGCCAATTGCGTCCCGAAATCACCCACCTTGACGCCTTAGCCGCTTGTTTTCCCGGCGGAAGCATTACGGGCGCTCCTAAGATCCGGGCTCTCGAAATCATTGACGAACTCGAACCGGTCGCTCGCGGACCCTATTGCGGATGCCACGGTTATCTCGGGTTTAACCGTGAAAGCCAACTGAGCATTACCATCCGCACTGCAGTGGTCCGCGATCAGCAGGCCTGGTTTCATGTCGGGGCCGGGATTGTAGCCGATTCCATTCCAGAGGCCGAATACGAAGAAACTCTGGCCAAAGCACGAGGTTTCCTCGCCGCACTCGCCGAATCGCCGCTCGAAGAAACCGCCGCCGCCGTCCACGGCTTCCAGGGCCACGTTAGCATCGACCACGAGAGTCTTGCCCCCCTCACGGACGCAGATCCATGATCGTTTTTCTCAACGGCGAATACGTCGAAGAAGCGGCGGCCCGCATCCCCATTAGCGACCGCGGATTTCTCTATGGCGACGGACTGTTTGAAACCCTTCGGACAGCGCAGGGGAAACCCCTGCTTTGGCCCGCCCATTTGGAGCGGTGGCACCGTGGCCTTGTGTTACTCGGGCTTCGTCCGCCCGCATCGGATTCCATCCTGGCGGCCGCCGTCAACCAAGTCCTTCGTCAAAACGCACTAATCGACGCGGTCGTCCGAATAACCGTCACCCGCGGCTCAGGGCTCCGCGGCTATTCCCCATCCGGCGCCAATCACCCCACCTTGCTCATCACCGCACAGCCAGCACCCGCACCTTTCGGCGGGGACGCCGAAAGGGGGGGATGGGATTTGATGACCTCGCAACACCGAATCCCCACCGGCAACGCCCTCGCCGGCGCTAAACATGCCAATCGCCTCCTTTCAATCCTTGCGCGGGCGGAAGCGGAAGCCGCGGGAGCCCACGAAGCCCTCTTGCTCAACACCACGGGTAACGTGGCAGAAACCGCGGGAAGCAATGTTTTCTGGCTGGAACCCCCGAACCAGTTGTTCACCCCGCGATTGGATTCGGGCGCGGTCCATGGGGTGATGCGCAAGGCCGTCCTGGACCTTGCTTACCCACTGGGCCTCACCCTCCGTGAGGAAGGCACGCCACCCTCACGGCTCCTTCAATCCGTAGGCATTTTCCTTACCAACAGTGTCCAACTATTGGTCCCAGTTCGGTCAATCGATGGTCATCCGATTCCACGGTCACCTTATATCAACCTGATAATTAATCAGTTGCGATCAAAGTTTTTGCCTTAAGTTTCGCGAAATCAGGGCAAGAACGGTTCAGGGCGCACCAATTACCATCGTGGAATATGCCAAAGCTCTGCTGGAAAATCGCCCATCTTACGACATCTTTGCCGGATAACGTGAGGGGCCTTTGGGGTCTCAAACGACTAGATTAAATCGACATGCCTGCGAATTCACTGACCAAGCCATTCGGCCGGATCCGAACCATGGCCATCTCTTTTGTGCAATGGTTCGACTCCGACTACGGCGCGGAAGAGTTACTCAAACAGACGGACAAGCCGGAACATGTCGAATGGGTGCGCTGTATCCCATTTGTGATCCTGCATCTGGGTTGTTTCGCGGCTTTCTGGACTGGCTGGAGTTGGACGTCCGTGGCGATTGCTGCCGCGCTCTACTTTATTCGGATGTTTGCGGTCACCGGTTTTTTTCACCGTTATTTTTCGCACCGCACCTTTAGTACGTCGCGCCCGATGCAATTCCTGCTCGGGATCTGGTGTGGGACCTGCGTTCAGAGAGGTGCTCTGTGGTGGGCGTTTGGCCACCGCCATCATCACGCTCATTCCGACGAACCGGAAGACCGTCATTCTCCCCGACAACAAGGATTTTGGTGGGCGCACATTGGCTGGATTACGAGCACCAAGAATTTTCCGACCGACTACCGGAAAATCAAAGACCTCGCCAAATTTCCAGAGCTGGTTTTCCTGAACCGATACGACACCTTGGTGCCCATCCTTTTTGCGGCGAGTCTGTTTGGGGTGGGCAAACTCTTGCAGTCATTTGCACCGAGCCTAGGTGTCACCGGCGGCCAATTGCTGGTTTGGGGCTTCTTCATCAGCACGACCTTTCTTTTCCACGGTACCGCCACCATTAATTCGCTCGCTCACGTCTTTGGTCGTCGCCGATATGAAACGTCTGATGATTCAAGAAACAGCCTCATTCTCTCGCTGATTACCATGGGCGAAGGTTGGCACAATAATCATCACCAACATATGGGGACCGTACGCCAGGGCTTCTATTGGTGGGAGGTCGACATGACCTATTATTTACTTAAGGCGATGTCCTGGACCGGCCTCATCTGGGATCTCCGTCCGGTCCCGAAAGATGCCTATAATCCGGCCAAACAAAGGGTGAGCGGCCCCGTTCAAACGCCCGGTCAAGCGTCACGCCTGCCCGAGAGTTTAGCGCGGCCAGTCCGACCGACCTCCCGTCGAAATATGGCTTGAATGTGCCGCAATCCGGGAAGCTCGCTAGCGCCAAACTTCAGCGGTGCGGGTGCCCCGCCGAGCGGCAGCTCGACGCTCACTCATCCATTTCAGCTAGACCGGTTTGCCCAGGTTTTTTGCACCATTGACCGAGCTGTTCACGCGCAGTCGCAGCCCGTTCAACCGAATGAATCCAGTCGCATCATCCTGATTGTAAGCTTTCGTCGGATCAGCTTCCATGGTCGCAAGGTGCGGATTGTAAAGACTCACGGAACTCTTCCGCCCCGCCACATAGAGTCCACCCTTATATAATTTGACACGAACCGTTCCCGAGACGTTCTTTTGGCTCTCTTCAACGTAGGCCTGGAGCGCGAGTCGTTCGGGCGCGTACCAGAAACCGTTGTATACGAGTTCGGCATATTTCGGAATCAATGCATCCCGCTGGTGCATCACCTCTCGATCCATGGTCAAGCTTTCCATTTGACGGTGAGCATACTGCAAAATCGCACCACCGGGGGTTTCGTAAACACCGCGGCTCTTCATTCCCACAAACCGATTCTCGACCATGTCCACCCGGCCAACTCCGTGTTTGCCTCCCAATTTGTTGAGCACCTTCATGACGCCGAGTGGTGCCAGCGGCTTGCCATTAACGGCGGTACAATCGCCCCGCGAAAAGTCGAGGGTCACGAATTCAGGTTTGTCCGGAGCGTCTTCCGGAAGCACCGAAAGGGTCGTGAAATAGTCCCGATTCTTGAGGTCAAAAGAGTCATACCACGGATCTTCCAAAATACCGGCCTCGTAGGAAATGTGCAGAAGATTTCGATCCATCGAGTACGGCTTCTTAGCGCTGGCTTGCACCGGGATGCCTTTGGCTTCGCAATAGTCGATCATTTGTTGCCGACCGGGAAATTGGTCGCGATACCGTTGATCCCGCCAGGGCGCGATGATCTTTAGTTCCGGAGCCAGCGCGGCCGCGGTCAGCTCAAAGCGAACCTGGTCATTGCCCTTACCGGTGGCGCCATGAGCAATGGCGTCGGCCTTTTCTTCGAGCGCGATCTCAACCATCCGTTTGGCAATGAGCGGTCGTGCGATCGAAGTGCCGAGGAGATATTGTCCTTCGTAGATTGCCCCGGCGCGAAGCATGGGAAATATGAAATCACGGGCGAACTCTTCCTGAAGATCGTCGATAAAAATCTTCGATGCGCCGGTGCGTTTGGCCTTTTTCTCAAGACCCTTCAATTCGCTATCTTGCCCGATATCGGCACAAAAAGCGATCATTTCAGCATTGCCGTACATTTCCTTGATCCAAGAGAGTTGGACCGAGGTATCGAGACCACCGGAGTAGGCGAGGACGATTTTCATGAATTCAGAATATCACCCGCAGAGAAGCCGACTCAGCCCCAGCAGGAAAGGTTTTTTGTGGCAAAGGGGCCGCTTGACTCCCCACTGCCAGTGGAAAGGTCGCCGCCTATTTCGCATCCCGCGTGAGCAATCCCTTTAAAAATCTCCCGGTTTGCGAGTTCGGAACGGCCGCGATTTGCTCCGGTGTCCCTTCCGCCACAATCAAACCGCCGCCCGCCCCGCCTTCCGGCCCAAGGTCGAGCACCCAATCGGCTGTTTTGATGACGTCCAAATTGTGCTCGATCACGACGAGCGTATTGCCGGATTCACGAAGTTTGAACAAGACCTCCAGCAATTTAGCGACATCCGCGAAGTGCAGGCCCGTCGTTGGCTCATCTAATAGGTAGAGTACTCGACCGGATTGTCGGCGGGAAAGTTCCGCCGCGATTTTGAGGCGCTGCGCTTCACCGCCCGACAGGGTGGTGCCGGATTGCCCCAGCCGAAGATAGCCAAGCCCCACCTCAGACAGCGTGAGCGAAATGGCGTGCAACTTGGGAACCGCTCGAAAAAAAGTTCCGGCCTCGTCTACCGTAAGATTCAAGACATCGGCGATATTAAGCCCTTTATAGGTCATCTCCAAGGTCTCCCGGTTGTAGCGGCGGCCGCCGCAAGCCTCGCACGTCACGAAGACCGGGGGTAGGAAATGCATTTCAATCCGGATCAACCCGTCGCCTTCACACTTTTCACACCGCCCCCCTTTGACATTGAAACTGAATCGGCCCGCTCCATAACCCCGCACTCGCGCGGCGGGCAGGGAGGCAAATAAGTCACGAATCTCATTGAACATGCCCGTATAAGTCGCTGGATTCGAGCGCGGCGTCCGTCCAATCGGAGACTGATCTACGACGATACATTTCTCAAGTTGTTCCAGACCTCGCAATTCACGGTGTGCTCCGGGCCGTTCCTTGGAGCCATACCATTGGCGAAAAATGGAGCGCCGTAAAATATCATCAATCAAGGTGCTTTTGCCACTCCCGCTCACACCCGTGATACAGGTGAGGGTTCCCAAGGGAATTCGGGCATCCACCCCGCGAAGATTGTTTTCGGTGGCACCGAGTATTTCCAACCATCCCTTGTCCGCTCGCGGCTTGACTCGTTTCTTGGGCACCGGTATTTCTAAGTCTCCGGAGAGATAACGCCCGGTGACGGATTTTGGGTGGGCGAGGATGTCCGCCAAAGTGCCGTGGGCAACGATTTCCCCGCCGCGAATGCCCGCTCCCGGGCCGAGGTCCAAAATATAATCAGCAGCGCGAATCGTTTCCTCGTCGTGTTCGACGACAATGACACTATTTCCAAGGTCTCGAAGGCGTTTGAGGGTCATAATCAGGCGTTCGTTGTCCCGCTGGTGCAGGCCGATGCTGGGTTCATCGAGAATGTAGAGCACGCCCATCAGGCCAGCACCGAGCTGGCTCGCGAGCCGAATACGCTGGGCTTCCCCGCCGGAGAGGGTCCCGAATTCTCGCGCCAACGACAGGTATCCCAGCCCGACTTCCTGTAAGAAACCGAGTCGCGCTTGAATTTCGCGAATGACGTCACTGGCCACTTTCAGCTCGAATTCCGAAAGCTTGAGTTCATGGAGAAACTTTCCCGCTTCGGTAATGGACAGGTAACAGAAATCAGCAATCGAATGTCCCGGCGCTTTCGGGATCGCGCCACCGGGGCGAACCGGGGCCCTGGCTGTCCCCAGTGTAATCGCGAGAACCTCAGGCTTGAGGCGTTGCCCGGCACAGACGTCACACGGCGATAATGCCATATAGGCCTTGAGCCGATTTCGGGTAAACTCACTTTCACTCTCCTGATAGAGGCGCTGGAGATTGGGTAATACGCCCTCAAACGGCTTGGCGGTTTTTGAAGGAACCCCGCCTCGTATGAAGTCGAAATCCACGGATTCATCGCCTGTCCCGTAAAGGAGTTTTTCTTTGAAACGAGCGGACAATTCTTTCCAGGGGCGATCCATCCGCGCACTATATTTGGTGGCGACACCTTTTAGTAATCCTTGATAGTAGGAGGCCATTTTTTTGCCGCCCATTCTACGATACGGCTGGACCGTGCCTCCGTCGAGGGACTTGGTGTCGTCGGGCACGATCAGGGTCGGATCAAAGACGAGCTTTTGGCCGAGGCCGAGGCAAACCGGGCAAGCGCCTTTGGGTGAATTGAACGAGAAATGCTGTGGTGTTGGAGTATCGAATGATTTTCCCGTGGCCGGGGAATACATGCGATTCGAGTGAAACGTTTCGACCCAGAGCGAGGCGGCCTCGGGCGCACGGACGAGCGCCTTGGGAATAGGGGCCCCTGGAGCTGCGTCGGGTTCCAGGGGCGTTTGGTGCAACGTGACCAGCCGGCCTTGGCCCCATTTCAAGGCCGTTTCCACGGAGTCCACCAACCGGGGCCGCAGCCCTTCGGTCACGACCAAGCGATCCACCACGACGTCAATCCGGTGGTTCGATTTTGCGTCGAGATGCAAAGGGCGGCCGGCGGCGAGTTCGACGATTTGTCCATCGACACGAGCCCGCACAAAACCTTCTCGGGCGAGTCGTTCGAGCACGTCCCGAAATTCGCCGCGTTGATTCTCCACGACGGGGGCGAGCAACATGAGCTTGGTCCGACTCGTAAAAGTGAGAAGTTTATCGACGATATCACCCGTGGTCTGATGGGTCATCGGCGTACCCGTTTCGGGATCGTGCGGCCGTCCGACATGGGCGTAGAGCAAGCGGAGAAAATCGAAGATTTCGGTGGTAGTTGCGATGGTTGAACGTGGATTGGCGCTACTGGAACGTTGTTCAATCGCGATGGCGGGCGACAACCCGTCGATCCGGTCCACGTCGGGCTTTTCCAGCTGATCGAGGAATTGCCGGGCATAAACCGAGAGGGATTCCACGTACTTGCGTTGGCCTTCGGCGAAGAGTGTGTCGAAGGCGAGAGACGATTTCCCGGATCCACTAGGCCCGGTCACGACGACAAGCCGATCACGGGGGATTTCCAGCGTGAGATTCTTCAGATTATGTTGCCGAGCCCCGATGACCCGGATGCAAGTCGGTGACGCCACCCGTGGAAGTAATCACACAACCGCCCATTCGCCCATGGTGGAAAGAATTTTTCTCAAAACAAATGGCCGCGAAAGAACGCCCAAGACGAAGAAGGAAGGCAGCCTGGCCTCGGCCCAGAATCCCTCGCGTTTTCTGCGTTCCTTTGGGGCAATTCCAGGCGGACTATGCCCCGGCAATGAACGATGTCCTGGCCATGTCCCGACGCGCGAAACCAAACGTCGCCACCAACAGAAGAACAGCTCCTACAAGATAAATAATCGACCCGAAGGCGATCGCTTCGCTCATATTGTCGATCTCTTTTTGGTGCCGTCCGTATTGGGTGACATACCCCACGGCTAAGGGACCCAGCGCGCCGCCGCCCCAACCGACGGTATTCATAATCCCAGCAGCGGTAGCCCGCGACCGTGGGGCGATCACGTCGTAGAGCGCAGCAAAAATATTGGCATCGTAAAGTCCTTTGCAGAGCCCAAAAAGAGTCATTGCCACCAAGAGGGTGGTCACGTCTTGGGTGAGGCCCACGAACCCGACAAATGTGGCACCGGCGAGTAAGCCGATGGCTTGAACCAGGATGCGCCCCCCAGCAAAGTGCCGAGCAAAATAATCGGCGAGCAAACCGCCAATCGGTACACTGACGGCGCTGGCTAAGTGGATGAAAACGCTGCCAGAAAGGCCCGCCGCGGTAAGTTTGAAGTGGAATTTTTCGATCAAAAAACTTGGAGTCCATGCCAGGAAAATGGTCGCCACAAAGTTAGCTCCAAGAAAAACGATCATCAGAAGCATCGCCGTTGGTTTCCCGAGAATTTCCCGGGCGACCTCACTGATCTTGAGGGCGGGAAGCGTTTCGGGTAACCGCACGCCTGCGGTCGCCGCCCACGCACGGTCGGCCGCGCCCCGGGTCGGTTCGGCCAAGAAACGCCAAAGCATCAGGGCAAGCAACATGCCGAGACCACCGAAAAGATAGAAGGCTATCCGCCAGCCCTGGTTTTCAGCGAACCACGCACCCAGCCAACTGCCCAAGATCGTCCCAGCGTACACACTAGATTGGTGCAATGAGAATGCGCGCGAGCGAGTTCTGTGGTCATGATAGTCGCTCACCAAGGACATGGTCGCCGGAAAGTAAAAGGTTTCTCCCAGGCCTTCGAGGGCGCGGACCGTTATAAAGTGCCACAACCGTGAGCACCCACCGGTGGTCATGGTGATGGCGCTCCAAAAAAGGCAGCCTCCTAGGATCAAGAACTTGCGCGAAACTCGGTCCGCAATGAACCCAGCAAAAGGGGCTCCCGCCGCATAAACCCAGGCGAAGGCAGAGCCGATGAGTCCGAGTTGGACGGAATTAAATCCAAATTCCTCCTTCAACTTCGGAAATACCGAAGAAATTGCCTGCCGGTCGGCGTAGTTAAAAAAACAGACAAACCAGAGCATGAATACGACCCACCACTTGTAGTTCGGTGTGGGTTGGGTGGGAGTCGGATTCAACGGAGGCATGGCGGAAAGTATCAATAGGAATTTGTTACACCAATCTACTCAACAAGACACTTGCCTCGTCACAAAGCCATGGTAAGACTCAGACTTCAAGACCATGAGCAATTTGATCAAGGCTTTCGCTGCTACAGCCCCAAAATCGCCGCTGACCCGAATT
Source organism: Verrucomicrobiota bacterium (assembly GCA_043788645.1). GTDB lineage: Bacteria > Verrucomicrobiota > Verrucomicrobiia > Limisphaerales > UBA9464 > CANIZL01. The sequence goes on along the minus strand of JAYVTS010000160.1, from coordinate 14,353 downwards.
GAATACGATGCCGGCCCCCTGGGCGGGGAGCAGGTCGAAATCGCGGTCACCCATTGCGGCCTCTGCCATTCTGATCTTTCCATGCTGGATAACGAATGGGGCATGTCGGTTTATCCCTTGATCGCCGGCCATGAAGTGGTTGGCAAAATTGCCGCGCTGGGCTCTCAGGTGAAAAATCTCAAGCTCGGGCAAACCGTTGGGCTGGGCTGGTATTCCGGCAGTTGCATGTCGTGTCCACAATGTCTTGGTGGCGACCAAAACCTGTGTGGCACAGCGGAAGGCACCATCGTTCGCCGCCACGGCGGGTTTGCGAGTCGCGTGCGATCCCATTGGGCGTGGGCCACGCCGTTGCCTGCGGGTCTCGATCCGGCGAAAGCGGGTCCTTTGTTCTGCGGAGGGATCACGGTCTTTAATCCGATGATTCAACTCGGCATTAAGCCGACGGATCGTGTCGGTGTCGTGGGCATTGGCGGATTGGGTCATATGGCGCTGAAATTTCTTCGCGCTTGGGGCTGTGAAGTAACGGCGTTCACCTCCAGTGATTCCAAACGGGATGAAGCACTGCAATTGGGCGCCCATCGGGTAGTGAATTCTCGCGACAGCAATCAACTCAAGGCACTGGCAGGTTCTTTAAACTTTGTCATTTCTACCGTGAACGTGAAAATGGATTGGGAGGCATTGATCGGTACTCTGACACCTAAAGGCAAGCTGCATACCGTCGGCGCGGTCATTGAACCCATTAGCCTCGCCGCATTCCCATTGATCGCGGGCCAGAAATCACTCTCAGGATCTCCAGTCGGTAGCCCCGCAACGGTAGCGACGATGCTAGATTTCGCGGCGCGACACGGCCTGGCACCCACAACCGAATTCTTTCCCATGACAAAAGTGAACGAAGCCCTGGATCACTTAAAGAGCGGCAAAGCCCGTTATCGGGTCGTGCTTGAAAACGACCTCGGATAAGAATTCGGTCGACCTCACTAATCCACGCCATCGTTTGCGCATTGGTGCCCATGTCGGGGGCCGGGATTTCCAAATAAACCCCTATTCTCAACTTCACCCAGGCTCTCCCAGCGGCTCAACTCACTTTCCGTAACTTGGTGATTCGCCCGGTGTTAACCCACTCCGCGACAAAAATATTGCCGCCTGCATCAAAACAGGCGTCGTGAGGATGCAGAAATCTTCCGGAAACCCAGCCTTGTTCCTGGTCGTTGCCCCGAAGTTTCATATTGTCTTTCACCACCTGCGCCCGCCACTCCGGGTCCTCGCCTAAGTGAGTAATGACCTCGTTATTTTTGTCCAACAAGGTGATTCGCGCACTCAAGTCGGGAACGAGCATGACCTCCTTACGTATATCAATATTTGCGGGCAAAATAAAACCACCCATCGTTTTGATATGCTTTCCCTCGAGAGTGAACCATTGCAGTCGTGCGTTGGCCCGATCCGCAACGACGATCGAGGGTGTAGGACCCGACCGATGATCAATCCAAATCCCGTGAGGAGTATTAAATTCCCCGTTTTCTTTACCCGGCGTACCAAACATCGACTGCCATTTTCCGTGGCGATCATACCGATGGATACGGAACGATCCGTAGCCGTCCGCCAAAAAAAATCCTCCATCCGGTAGAAACGCGAAATTGGTCGGCATAAAGGCATCGCGACCCCAGCGCTTCGCAGGTTTGGTGTCTTCATCTTTCGGATAGAGCATTGATTCCATCGGCGCCCGCTGCTCCCAAACGGGCTCGCCTTTGAGCGTAAGTTTTGCAAAATTCTTCAGGTGTTGATAGCCCGTTACGTAAAGAAACTGCTCCTTTCCCTCAATCCGGACCTCAAGGCCATGTCCCCCCCCCTGAAATTGTTTCCCAAACGCCCGCACAAATTTGCCGCGAGGATCAAAAACAAAAATGGAAGGGTGATCCTTCAAGTTTTCGCGTCCCTCATGAATGACATACAACAGCCCCTCGCGATCTACCGCCACGTTATGAGTCGTTTGCCACGAGTACTGAGACGGCAATTGCGCCCAATGATGCAGTACTTCATAACGATAGTTGCCCGTACCCACGAGGAGTCGTTGCTCCGTTTTTGGTGCGGTGAAGACCCGCGGCGCCGCGAGCGCCATCGCCGTCGCTGACAAGAAATGGCGCCGAGATAGAGTGAGTGATCTTTTCATAGAAACACAAATGACAAATTTCTGCGGTGGACAATGCGCTATCCTATGCCGTGATCTCGGCACGGCAACCCCAAGATGGGCTGGTTGATTCGTGGCCTTCTGGCCTTTCCGGTTTCATAAAAAAGTGGGCTTGGAGGTCGCACACGGATGCACCAACCAAGCCCACTGCCCCAGCGCCTTTCAGCACCAGAAAAACGATCAACGTTCGTTGGAACCTACGACTCGATGAAAGCCCGTGGACAACGGGGTCCAAAAAGAACCCGCAATCAGCCCGAGCAGCGCCGTTCGACCCCCGCCCGACCCAGAGTTTGAGGTCCCATCATTGGTCGGCACAAGTCTCCTAGGTAGGAATGAATGCTCAAGACGAGACGCCGGGAGCTGACTATAGAACAGTGAGATAAGCGAGGTTGGCATACGGAGACGGCGGACGCTAGGAAATTAAAATCTTAGTGAGTGGCCTCGGTCGGCGAAGGCGATTTTTCCGGTATCCTGAGAGGCTCGTCGCCCTTCTTTTTGGGTTCCTTGCCCGGAATCAAGGGAGGGCGACCGGGAGGAGTCGCTGGCGCAGCTTGGTTTGGCCTGGGCAACACGCGTCCTGGAGGGCGAGTGACGCTTTGGGTGGATTTAACGGCTGCATCCTGCGCCTGCCGGTGAAGCTCTTGGTTACGTTGGTCGGCTCGGCTTTGGGCTTTTTGCTCTAATTCTCGGGCCGCCTTTTGGGATTCTCCCTGAGCTTTCTTTTCAAGTTCCTTGGCCTGGGTTTGCGCTGCCATTTGCGCCTTCACTTGCAACTCTCGACCGTGCTTTTGCGATTCTTCCAACGCTTTTTGCTGCAACGCTCGGGTATGTTGTTGGGCTTCCACCTGCGCCTTCCGTTCCAACTCGTGAGCCGCTTTTTGGGAGGCTTCCTGGGCGTTTTTTTGTAACTCTTTGGCCCGTTGTTCGGATTGCCGTTGGGCGGTTCGCTCTAATTCTTTAGCGTTCCTTTGCGATTCAATTTCGGCCTTTTGATGCAGTTCTCGAGCTCGGTCGTCCACCAGAGGCTGAACCTCGAGCGGCCGAGCGGCCGATTGGCCTCGGCCAGGAACCTGAATCCGTTCCGGACTCGGGCTCGGGCTTGGCATCCTTTGCTGGGTACTGAGAGCCAGGGCTTCCCCTTGGCGCCGTAGTTCCCCAACGGGCATCGCCCGCACCATTCTTCCGCTCGCCCGCTCAATTACCTGGGGTCTCGGCCCTTCGTTGATGACCGTATTATTCACGATCTTTACGTTCGTAATATTGACCGTTTGATTGATGACCGTCGTATTATTGACGACGATAGTGGCCGGGCGGATCGGTTCCAAAAAGTGCTTCTCCTCGACAAAAACATAGGCCTGTGAGGGAATTTGATGAACATCCACCCGCAGCGGGCTTTCTGACACGACTCTGACCGAAGGTTGCAATGGCGCCCAGCCGAGGTAACCGCCGCCGTGGTGCCACGAAACCCACGCTGGAGCCCATTGGGTTTGCGGAACCCAGTACCAACCCAATTCCGGACGATGATCCCAACGGCCATAGTGATACGTCGCCCACGCAAACGGCTCATCGCTGGCCCAATACCAGCCACGTTCAGTTTGCTCCCAGTGCCCGTTGGTGTAGGGGCGCCAATCCGCGGAGACGTGGCCGGGAATCCAGCAACGACCATATTCCGCGACGACCTCCCAGCGGCCGTAGGGCGCTAAGGGTTCATAAAAATCCGGCTCACTGCGGATTTCAAAACTCGCCGAAGCCACCTCTCTCACGAGCGGTGGCACATAGACGGGCTGGGCCACAGCGATACGAGGCGGTTCGACGTAAACCGGCGGGGGCGAAACGTAGACGGTACGGACCGGTGGTTCTTGCACATAGGTGGTACACCCGGTCAAGACCCCCAGAAACGCCGCACTCAGTCCCAACTCAATTCCGATCTTCCCAACAGTTTTCATAGGCTCGAATCCTCTAGCTGAATCTAGCTCAGGTTCAAGTTGAGACTCAATCCCATGCGCCTTCAAGATGAGTTTGAGTCGTTGATTCCTCTTGATTCATGGGCTTCTTTGATCGCCCGATCCATAACCTCATCCTTGTACGACCAGAGAAAAGATTTCCCCGGGCTCACATTCGGCGATGACCTCGAAGGGCCGACAACAGACCTCGCAATCCGTGGTGAACCGTTGAAACTCCACGGACGTGTCCAGCACCAGCTCGCACGGCTGACCGCAGTAAGGACATTGGACGGACTCGGAAATCTCCATGGGCAAAAGTAGAACCCATTTCGGTCGTTTGGCCAAGCGCGCAATCAAAAAAAGTATCCTTGAAGCTCAGAGACCCCACCGGCAGTGCCGCCCGATGGCGGTGTCAAGGCCTCATTTTTGTCCGGTTTTTACTCACTTTTCCGACCTGACACCCCCTTCGGAATCGCTCTACGCTTCCTTTCATGCCTCAGTCTCCTGCTGACGTCCGACTCGTATCGACGGATTTCGATGGCACGATTCACGAAGATTTTGTACGCCCTGGAATTCCGGCGGCTCTCCAGCGCAAGCTGGCGGAACTGCAGCGGATTGGCGTGGTCTGGGTGATCAATACCGGACGGGACATGACCAGTCTCATGGAAAGTCTCGGCAAAGCCGATATCTGTGTCCGACCGGACTATGTAGTCCTGGTGGAACGCGAGATATTTCGACGAGACGGAGACCAATACGTTCCGGTCGACCCTTGGAATTCCCAATGTACCCGTGAGCACGCTGAATTGTTCGCTCGGTTGGAAGAGCCACTGGCCGTTCTGAAGGAAAGGCTCACGAACCAATACCGAGCCCAATTTTACGAGGATACCTATTCGCCCATCTGTGCGGTGGGGTCGGACAATGCTCAGATGGATCAGATCGAAGCGGCGATTCGAGACTTGACCCGAGCGCATCCCGAAATCGAAACGGTCCGGAATTCGGTATATCTGCGCCTCGCTCATCGTGGGTACAGCAAAGGGACTGCCCTGGCTGAGCTGCAACGACTCCTCCGCATTGCGCCCGAGTATACTCTCGTGGCGGGAGACCATCTCAACGATCTTCCGATGATGGATCGCATCTATGCCCGATACCTGATTTCACCGAAAAATAGCGTGCCACCCGTTCGGACGAAGGTGCGTCTCCATGGCGGGTATCTCGCGAGTCGAAGCGCTGGGCTGGGAATCCTGGAAGGTTTCGCCGCTCTCGGCGTTTAACCCTATCTATCGTCTCGTTCGACCCAACCGGGATCTTCTGCCCACCCTATTTCGGAGTCTGAACGATTCACGCAGAGCGGCGATAAATGGGTTTCTTAACCACTTCAGCCCCGTATTCACGACCCCGAATACCAATCGCAATACGAGTTCCAACGACTGCCAATTCCGGACGGGTATAGCCCATGCCAATGCCGACACTCAAGGACGGGCTTTGGGTACCACTCACCACGGTCCCCACCTCCAAGCCATTGACCCGAATCGGGTAGCTCGGGCGCGGCGGCGCCGAACGTTCGATCATCCGAAAAGCGACTAGCTTTTTCTGGAGCGGGCCCGCGCGGTGGGCAGCCAAGACAGTTCGACCCACGAAATCGCCCTTATCCAACGCGACAAAAAATCCGAGGCCCGCCTCGATCGGGGAAGTTCGCTCATCTAACTCGTGGCCATAGAGCGGATAGCAAACCTCCGTCCGTAGCGTATCCCGCGCGCCCAATCCGCACGGCTGGATACATCCAACGTGGCCGACCGCCAGCATTTCGCGCCAAAGCGCCTCCATGCCCTCAGCGGGAGCTACGATCTCAAATCCGTCCTCACCCGTATAGCCCGTTCGCGCCAGCCAAACCGTCGCGCGCCCGAAAGTCCATGCCCCAATCTGATTCTTAACCAAACCGGTCGGAGCCGAAACCTGCGTGCCCGCTTGGGATCCGCCCGGGAACAATTGATCAATGAAATCTATGACTCGCGGCCCTTGGACTGCTAGGGCGCCCCAAGCGCCCGAAGCATCCACGAGCGATACCGAGGACGACATCGGAAAGAGTCCAAGGCGTTCTCGCAACCAAGCGACGTCCACCTCGATTCGGGAGGCATTAATAATTAAGAGATATTCCAAAGGTCCAATGCGGTAGACATAGAGATCGTCGATGGTTCCACCGTCTTCGCGGCACATTTGGGAATACTGACCCGCACCCACGTCCAGACGATTCACGTCATTGGTCAGAGTCCGGTTCAAAAACTGGGCCGCGGCGCCTCCGTTCACGAACACTTCTCCCATGTGAGAAATATCGAAAACACCCGAGGCGCGCCGCACGCATAAATGTTCGACGACGATCGAAGAATACTGGACAGGCATTTCCCATCCTCCGAACTCGATTAATTTGCCGCCCGAACGTTGGTGAGCCGCAAACAAGGGGGTGCGTCGTAACATAGCTTCCTTCAAATCGTCTACCCCAGCCATTTGTCCAATTGGACTCCGTTTTCCCCCACAAAAAAACGCCCAGCCGATCAAGGCGGGCGTTGTTTTGTTTAATCCTTCCGGTCGAAGGATCGTACCACCTACTTTTTTGCGTCCACGGCGGGAACCACCACCGCCGCCTCCAAAGGTGCGGGAAGTTCGACTAGCTCAAGAATCGCCAATTGGGCCGCATCCCCCGCCCTTTGTCCAAGACGAACAATGCGGGTATAACCGCCCGGCCGACTCTTAAAAATAGGAGCAATCCGATCAAACAAAATGTGAACTACATCGTGTTCATTGCGAAACTTCTCACGCTGAGCCTTACCCGTCAGTGTCGGCGTGCCCCGAAACAACGTCCGAGTTTGCTGCCGCAACTTGGCCGCCGCCTGGCGCCTCAAATGAACGTTCTGTTCTTTGCTCGCACCAATCGCATGTCGTCCGAGAGTGATCAGTTTTTCGATAACAGGTCGAGCGGCTTTGGCCTTGTCAATGGTGGTGGTAATGCGCTGATGCTTGATCAGACTGCACGCCATGTTCGCGAGCATCGCATTACGATGATCGCCTTTGCGGCCGAGTTTATTATTGCGCTTAAGATGTCGCATGTGCGGGTCGTTTAAGGTTTCTTGGGCTCAGCCGCCGCTTCTAATAGTCCAGCCTCAAAGGCCATGCCTAAGTTCAGACCGAGACCAGTGAGCTTCTCCTTGATCTCATTAAGCGACTTCTTGCCGAAATTACGGTACTTGAGCATTTCCTGCTCCGACTTCATTGCCAATTGACCAACGGTCGTAATATTGGCGTTGTTCAAGCAATTAGCCGCTCGAACGCTCAACTCAATCTCATTGACCGACATATTCAAAAGCTTCTTAAGCTTCGACTTGTCGTCATCTTGAGGTTTCTGTTCTTCTTCAAACTCTACTGCGTTCTTGTCATATCCAACGAAGACATCGAGATGATGTTGGAGAATCGCTGAGGCTTGGGTCAATGCATCATCCGGCGACATGCGCCCGTCGGTCCAGATTTCAATGACCAATTTGTCGTAGTCGGTCCGTTGCCCAACGCGCGCCTGCTCAATGTTATAACGAACTCGGGTGACTGGGGAGAACAGCGAGTCGATCGCAATCACACCAATCGCTTGGTCCACCTTCTTATTCTCGTCACCGGGGCAAAAACCACGGCCAACCTTGACCTCCAACTCCATTTCGAGCTTCTTTTTCTTATCCAACGTGCAGATCAATTGACCTGGATTAACCAATTCCACGTTCTGATTGAGCTGGATATCACCCGCCGTGATCGCGCCATCTTTGCTGACCGAAAGCAGCAAGGTCTGCGGCTCACGACTGTGAGCACGGAACTTTACCTTCTTGAGGTTTAGGACAATGTCGGTCACATCTTCCACCACTCCGTCCACCGTGGTGAATTCGTGCATGGCTCCGTCGATCTTCACCGACGTGATCGCGGCGCCCTCCAAAGACGACAACAAGACTCTTCGCAGCGAATTGCCGACCGTATGACCGTATCCGGTTTCAAACGGTTCAGCAATAAACTTAGCGTAGGTATCCGTGGCGTTGGGTTCATCTTTGACCAAACGCTTTGGCAATTCAAAGCGACCTAAACGAACTGGCATGGTATGTTATTGTTGCAATTTTAAACTGAAAGACCGGCCCGATGACTCCCTGGCTGGCCCTCCCATATAATTGCTAAGTACGGCGATCAGCGCCGTGCTGGTTTCTTTAGCGGGAGTAAAATTCAACGACCGCCTGCTCGTTGGCGATGGGTTTGATCTCATCACGAGTCGGGATCCGCAGCAAGGTCGCCTTCAGATTCTCCCGATCCAACATCACCCAATCGGGTATGATTCGAGCAGTGGAACCTTCGACGTTCTTTTGAACAATCGACTTAGACTTCGCATGATCCCGGATTTGGATCACGTCGTTCACTTTCACGGCAAAGCTTGGAATGCTCACCTTGCGGCCGTTCACCTTGACGTGTCCGTGCCCCACCAATTGACGGGCAGCGGGTCGAGTCAGGGCGAGACCCGACTGAAAAACCATATTATCAAGTCGAGTCTCAAGAATCTGCAGCATCTTCTCACCCGTCACGCCGCGGAGGCGAAGAGCCTTTTGATAGACATTCCGGAACTGGCGCTCTTGCAAACCATAATAGTACCGAAGCTTCTGCTTCTCTATCAAACCCGCGCCGTATTCGCTGACCTTCCGTCGAAATTTCGGACCGTGAACGCCGGGCGGAAAGTTACGCCGCTCCAGGTATTTGGAGGGACCAAAAATGGGCACGCCGAAACGGCGGCTGATGCGGACGCGGGGACCTGTATAACGAGCCATGATGAAGAGGACTTGGCCTAAAATTGTGGTTGATCAAACACGACGTTTTTTGCGGGGCCGACAGCCATTATGAGGCACCGGTGTGACGTCTTTGATGGAACTAATCTCCATACCGATTGCCTGCAAGGCCCGGATGGCTGACTCCCGTCCGGAGCCTGGACCGCTGACTCGAATCTCAACCTCACGCATCCCATGCGCCATGGCCTTGCGGGCCGCGTCTTGGGCGGCCTGTTGAGCGGCGAACGCCGTGCTCTTCCGAGAACCCTTAAAGCCCACTCGACCGGCCGTACTCCAACCAATCGTGTTACCCTGCATGTCGGTAATCGTGACTTGGGTATTGTTGAAAGTAGCCAAAATATTAGCGACCCCGACGGCAACATTCTTTGCCCCCTTGGCTCGAATAATTTTGTTGGCCTTTGGATCTTCGCCCAAAAGCTCGGCCGCCGACGGCGCTGCCGTCGCCGCAACCGGTCCCGTGGGCGGTGGCGCCACGGGTGGGGCGGAGGCCGCATCGCCTACCGCGGGTGCCGCCGCATCCGTCGGGGCGGTTGTGGGTGCCTTTTTGGCCTTCGTCGGCTTCTCGGTCGGCGCAGCACCGTCAGCTTTGACGCTGGTCTTCTTGGGCTTTGTTTCTTCAGCCATAACAAATATTCAAATGGTTACTTAGTGCCTGCCGACTTCACGGCGGCACGCTGCACGCCGACCGTCTTACGGGGACCCTTCCGGGTCCGGGCATTGGTTTGCGTGCGTTGTCCGCGGACAGGCAGACCGCGGAGATGGCGTTGCCCACGGTATGACTTGATCGCCTGAAGGCGCTTTAGATTCATACCGATTTCGCGGCGCAAATCACCTTCAACGACATATTTCCCTTCAGTGATCGCGTTGACGATCTGAGAAACTTGGCTTTCGTTGAGGCTCTTGGCCCGAATCGCCGGATCAATATTGGCGCGCGCGAGGATCTCCTTCGCGTTCACCGGACCGATTCCATAAATGTAGCGGAGGGATATATCCACCCGCTTTTCACCAGGAATATCGACACCCAAAATACGTGGCATGGCTGGTACAGTTCTATTAACCCTGACGCTGCTTGTGGCGTGCGTTGGAGCAGATCACGCGAATCACACCTTTGCGTCGCAAGATCTTGCAGTTTTCGCAAAGCTTCTTTACTGAGGCTCGCACTTTCATTGTTGTCCTAAATCTTTTAGTCAATCACTAACATTTGAAGCGTCAATAGAGTGCCGCTTCGTCGTCCTTCGTCAAAATCTCCGCTCCCGTTTCCGTAATTAAAACCGTGTGCTCGAAATGGGCACTCACCTGCCGATCTACCGTCACGACCGTCCACCGATCATCTAACAGTCTTACCGCCGGATTTCCGGCCGTTACCATCGGTTCAATCGCTATCGTCAAGCCTGGCACCAACCGAATCCGGTTGTCTGGATCAACGTAATTGGGAACTTGTGGTTCTTCGTGGACCGTTCGGCCCACGCCGTGACCGCAAAACTCCCGAACGACACCGAATCCTGCGGCTTCCACGATCGACTGCACAGCTCGACCAATATCCGACACCCGATTCCCAGGCTTTGCCGCACTGACTCCTGCGTACAAACTCTTGATCGTAACGTCCATAAGGCGTTGCTCAGAAGGGCGACAGCCCCCCACCGCAACCGTCATTGCGACATCACCGACAAAGCCCTTTACCCGGACACCGATATCTACTTTCAGTAGATCACCAAACTGAAGCCTTCTCGCACCGCCGATACCATGAATGACTGCTTCATTGACGGATAAACAGCAGTTGGCTGGAAAACTCCGGTATCCAAGGAACGCACTCGTCGCTCCGTGGGCCTTGATGAGATCGCCGACCTGCCTATCCAATTCCAAGGTTGTTAGTCCCGGAACCACTAACTTAACCGTCTGCCTTAGCACTGCACAGGCGATCCTGCCTGCTTCCCTCATGAGTTGAATCTCTTGAGTACGCTTAGGGATCGGTTTGGCCATTTCGATTCCATGCTTCTGAACCTGCTCGGCTCAGAAGCGGAGATTTTGACAAAGAACAAGAAAATTATTTCAAAGTGCGACCTTTGCCGCCTTTGCCACCTAAAAAGCCATCATATTGACGGAGGAGTAGGTGAGATTCCATCTGCCGCATGGTATCCAAAATGACACCGACCGTAATGAGCAACGAAGTCCCGCCGAAAAAGCTTGCTACATTAAAATCGACTTTCAATCCGTAATTTAGCATCCACGGAACCGCGGCAAGAATAGCCAAGAAAACAGCGCCCGCCAGAGTTAAACGGCTCATCGCACGGTGAAGAAAGTCGCTGGTCGCTTGTCCCGGACGGATTCCCGGAATGTAACCGCCGCTTTTCTTCAGATCATCGGCAATCTGAATCTCGTTAAATTGAGTCGCCACCCAGAAATAACTGAAGAAAATAATCATCAAGGTCTCGGCAATCAAATAGAACCAATGTTGATTGCTCAGCACACGACCTAAAAATCCAAGGAAATCACGGATTGGCGGAGAAGAAATCGCCGTGGCCAAACGCCCGAAAAGAAGCGCCGGGAACATGAGTATCGCTGAGGCGAAGATGACCGGCATCACACCCGCATAGTTGACCTTGAGCGGCATGAACGAGGTCCCACCCGCAAACACCTTGCGACCGACCGCTCTTTGAGCGTGTTGAACTGGGATCTTTCGTTGGCCTTGTGTTACCAAAATCACCCCAGCAACCACCGCGATGAGTAGCCCTACCAAAAGTACTAAATGCACCCAGTTTTTCGATTCACCGCCACCCGTAGGGAAAAACATGTTCCAAAAAGAGGTGGCCGCCAACGGAAGCCGAGCAAGAATGCCGATCGTAATGATTAAAGAAACACCATTACCAATTCCGCGTTCGCTAATCTGCTCACCCAACCACATGAGCAGTAGGGTACCCGCAGTCAAAATTACGACCGTCTGGCCCAAATAAATCCAAGTATTTTCAATCAGCACTACGGTCCCATCGAACTGAAGAGCTTCTCTCGGATTCCTCCAGCTCAACGCCATTGCCAATCCCTGACCGATGCATAAGAGAACGGTCAAATACCGGCCGTAAGCAATAATCTTTGCCCGTCCGCCCTCCTCACGAGCCAATTTCGCCAAGCCGGGCAAGACTGCGGTCAACAATTGAATCACAATCGTTGCCGAAATATAGGGCATGATGCCCAACGAACCGACGGCGCAACGCTCTAAAGCGCCACCGGTGAACAGGCTGTAGAGACCGAGAGCACCGCCGCCACTCGAATCTTTATTCTTTTCAAAGAACTCGCTGAGGGCTGCACCATCCAAGCCGGGAATCGGCGTCAAGGCGATCAACCGGCACACACCCAGCAATAGCAGCGTGAAGATGATTCGTGAGCGAAGCTCACGAATCTTCAAGCAGTTGGAGAAAGTGCGGAAAATCTGGCCAAACATGTCGGGAATAGGCTGGAAGTAACTGGATCAGCGAACAAGATCCATCAGAGCACTTCCGTAACTCCACCCAATTTCTCAATCGCCGCCTTCGCGGTCGCACTGAAAGCGGAGGCTTTGACCGTCAATTTCTTCTTGAGTTCACCCGTTCCCAGAATTTTGACGCCATCGGAGCGACCATTAATGAGTCCGGCGGCGCGTAGCGTAGCGATATCAACGACCGCGCCATCATCAAAAGCGTTCAGCTCGTTAAGATTCACTGGCAGATGGACCGTCTTGAAGCGCTTATTGTTAAAGCCGCGTTTCGGCATCCGGCGGAAAAGTGGCATTTGTCCACCTTCAAAGCCGATACGAATGGAGCTACCCGAGCGGGCGCTCTGTCCTTTACCGCCGCGGCCTGAGGTTTTGCCGTGTCCGCTGGATTCGCCGATACCAAGGCGCTTTTTGCGATGCTTGGCTCCCGGACGTGGTTTGAGATCGTGAAGGCGCATGGTCAAACAATTTTCTTTAGCCGGCTTTGAATGCCGCGGGCACTGTAAATTTGCTCCCGAGTACGGAGTTGGAGCAGAGCTTGTAAGGTGGCTTTCGCCACATTGGCGGAATTTTTTGAACCTAGAGATTTGGAAAGGAGATCCCGCACCCCAGCGGTTTCAACCACGGCTCGGACCGTTTTTCCGCAAATAAGACCCGTTCCCGGACTGGCGGGACGGAGGAGCACTTTGGCGCCGCCGTATTCGGAATAGACTTCGTGCGGAATGGTGTTCTGAGCCAGGGACACCTTCACCATTCTGGTCTTTGCGTTTTCGGTGCCCTTCTTGATGCACTCGCTCACTTCATGGCCTTTGCCGAGACCGAGGCCAATCTTGCCTTCACGATCACCCGCTACGACCAGGGCACTGAAGCTGAATCGTCGCCCGCCTTTGACGACCTTCGACGATCGATTAATGAAAATCACCTTGTCCGTCAAGCCATCACGGCTTGCTTCGGGTTCGGCGCTACGTCGGCGCGGCCGTGCACCACGGTCACCGCGGGGTCCCCGTTCGCCACCGGCGCCGCCAGAACGTTCTGGAGTAGGCGCCATCTCGGCAACCGGTACGACCGGGGCCGCTTGGATATCCTTTGCGTCAGACACTTTAAAATTTCTGGTTGAAGTTAGAACTTAAGCCCGGCTTCACGTGCGGCATCCGCCAAGGCCTTGACCTTCCCATGATACCGTGCCGCGCCTCGGTCAAAAACGATCGCGGAAATCCCCTTACCTTGCGCCGCATCCGCCGCCCGCTTTCCTACGGCAATCGCATTAATCACATTGGCACCCTTGGGGGATTTCGGGGCTACTTTATCCCGAGTACCGACGGCCACGAGTGTTTTCCCGGACACATCGTCCACAAACTGCACATAAATGTGCTGACCGGTGAATTTTACAGTCATCCGGGGACGTTGTGGGGATCCCGTCACCTTAGCCCGCACGCGCCAATGCCGCTTCTGGGCCAAGCTATGTTTTTTTTCGGTTCTCATTCCGCAGAAAATTTAATGGTTAACGCCTACTACTGAACGGTCTTGCCTTCCTTGCGCTTGACTTGCTCGCCAGCATAGCGGACGCCCTTACCCTTGTAAGGTTCCGGTGGATAGTAGCTCCGAATCTCGGCGGCCACCCGTCCAACCAACTCCTTGTCAGCGCCGTCGATCGTCACTTTTGTGTTCTCTTCAACGACCACCTTGATCCCCGCTGGAATCGGATAGAGGATCGGATGGGAAAAACCGAGCGCCAAATCAATGATACTCCCCTTCACCGCGGCTTTGAATCCGACTCCCTGAATTTCTAGCTTCTTCTGATATCCCTCATTGACGCCTTTGATCAAATTATTGATCAGCGCACGGGCCAACCCGTGCATCGAACGGGCTTCGGCGGTCTCTCCCGTCCGTTGAACCTTGACTA
>JAYVTS010000159.1:0-8315 GCA_043788645.1 Verrucomicrobiota bacterium | reverse complement strand
GGATTTTTTCTTATCCGCGTGCATCGGCGCGCATCGGCGGTTCTTCTGAGCTGCAACCGGAGGGGCGAACCGCGGATGAACACGGATGGACGCGGATGGCCGAGGGGAAGGATTTTTTCTTATCCGCGTGCATCGGCGTGCATCGGCGGTTCTGCTTCCCGGAGCGATCAGTAGCCAGCCGCAGCCCCATCTGGATCGCGGGGATCAGCGACACCCGTGCGTTTCCCCGTACCAGGCTCAACCGCGATTCCCATGGCGCGACCTTGTGTCTCCCCCACCCGCACCCGATGTCCCAGACGCTCCAGTCCTAAACGAGTTTCAGCGGTCAATACGCCCGGTTCAACCACGAGTTCGTCGGGCAACCATTGATGGTGAATTCGCCCCGCCCCAATCGCCTCACTCAGGTTTTGCTGGAAATCCACAGAATTGAGGATCACTTGTAATACGGTGTTAATGATGGTTCGGCCCCCAGGCGAACCAATCAATAGCCAAGGGCGACCGTCCCGCAGCAGAATCGTCGGCGACATGCTCGACAACATCCGGCGCCCAGGGCGAATGAGGTTGGGCGAGGTGCCAATGAGTCCGGTCGAATCCGTCCGACCCGGTTGCGGATTAAAATCGCCCATTTCGTTGTTGAGCAAAAACCCAAGTCCATCCGCAACCAGCCTCGACCCATAGGACTCTTCCAACGTGTACGTCACCACCACGGAATTGCCGACGGCGTCGATCACCGAATAATGCGTGGTATTAGGACTCTCATCGATTTCACTCAGTTTGGACGCCTCACTCATCGAGACGGCGTCCGGACGGATGCCGTGAGCCAGTTGGGCCGCATACGGCTTGGAGGTGAGTCGTTTGATCCTGCTGGGCATTCCAGGATTGACGTCTGGATCACCGAGGAAACGGGCTCGATCAGCAAATGCACGTCGCATGGTTTCAGCGAGGAGATGGAGATAAGCAGGCGAATCATGTCCCAAGGCTTTCAGATCGAAAGATTCCAGGACGTTTAACATTTCAATAATCGCCGTTCCGCCCGAACTTGGTGGAGGCATCGAAATAATCTCGAATCCGTGATACCTTCCGCGTACTGGCGTGCGCCATAGGGCACGGTAGTGGGCGAGATCAGACCGAGTGATCAAGCCGTCGTGGCGCTTTACTTCCTCAGCGAGCAGTCGGGCCGTCTCACCGCGATAAAATCCGTCGCGCCCTTTTTCTTGCAGGCGACGCAAGGTTCGGGCCAGATCGGGCTGGCGCCACGTTTCGCCGACTTGATAGGTCGATCCATCTGGTTTTAAAAACACAGCCGCCGAAGCCGGGTGACGGAGCCAATCTGATTTGAGGGCGGCAAATTCGTGAGCCAAGGCTGGAGTTAAGGGAAAGCCTGCGTCCGCCAGGGTCACTGCCGTTTGGGTCAATTGGCGCCAGGAACGGGTCCCGTATCGTTTTAAGGCCAAATCAAATCCCGCCACGGTTCCTGGCACGCCTACGGCTCGGAAACCCGCGTGATTAGAGCCCGGAACTAATTGTCCGTCCGTTCCGAGATACATCTCCGTTCGAGCGGCCGCCGGCGCGGTTTCCCGAAAATCGAGGGCGGCCGTTCGGCCGTCCGCCATCCGGAGCACCATGAAGCCGCCACCGCCCAGGTTGCCGGCCCTGGGATGAGTCACGGCAAGAGCTAAGCCGGTTGCGACGGCGGCATCCACGGCGTTGCCACCCGCCTGCAGTACCTGAACCCCGGCTTCGGACGCCAGGCGATGCGAACTTACGACCATTCCATGCGGCGCAACCAGGGGCAGGTCACTGCCCAGTAATGAAAGGGCCAGTCCGAGCGAACCGATAAAACGGGTGCCAGCCAACTGACCTAGCCTGGATTTTTCACCGTGGGTCTTCATGATGGGAACGGAACGTTGGCCAAAGCGACCGTTCTGCCAAGGCAGGATTGGAGTCGACGGATCTTCTGCTTGGGCGAACACAAAATTGGCTCCTCCACGCAATCTCTTCAGTGCTTCAACTGACGCACGAGTTGCCTGGAGCCATCGGCTTCTTAAGGTCCACATTCGTTTATGAACGTTTTCGTCACCGGCGGGGCCGGCTACATTGGTTCGGTCTGCGTCGAGGAACTCCTCAACGCAGGCCACACCGTCACGGTTTTTGACAACCTGTGTGAGGGCCATCGGTCGGCGGTGGATCGGCGAGCGCGGTTTCTACTAGGCGATTTCAACGAGCGGGCGGGAATCCAAATGGCCGTACGAGCCGCCCAACCGGAAGCCGTGATCCATTTTGCGGCGCACGCACTGGTGGGTGAATCGATGACCAATCCGTCCAAATACTTTCGAAACAATGTGGGCGGCGGGATCAACTTGCTCGATGCGTGCGTTGAGGTTGGGGTAAAGAAATTTGTTTTCAGCTCCACCTGCGCCACCTACGGCGTGCCCGAGAAAATGCCGATGGACGAATCTCTGAGTCAACGTCCGGTCAATCCGTACGGCGAATCTAAGCTCATGTTTGAGCAGGTGTTGAAATGGTATCGCCAATTGCACGGGTTGGATTTTGTCGCATTTCGGTATTTTAACGCAGCCGGCGCCAGCCATGAATTTGGAGAGCATCACCGGGTTGAAACTCATTTGATTCCGAACGTGCTCAAGGTGGCTCTGGGACAGAAATCGCACGTTGAAATTTTTGGGTCAGATTATCCCACACCGGATGGGACTTGTATTCGGGACTATATCCACATTACAGATTTGGCGCAGGCTCACATGCGGGCCTTGGCTCCGGATAAATCGGGATTTTTCAACCTGGGCAACGGTGAAGGCTTCAGCGTCCGCGAGGTGATCTCGGTCTGTGAACAGGTTTCCGGGAAGAAAATCACCGCATTAGAAAAGCCTCGTCGCGCCGGAGACCCGCCCCGGCTCGTTGCGGCGGCCCAAAAAGCGTGTGGGGCCCTAGGTTGGAAACCGGCTTTCCCCAAACTGGAGCAGATTGTGGCCACCGCCTGGTCCTGGCACGACCGTCATCCAGACGGTTATCCGGACTGAGATCTCCCTCTCCCGCACCTGGACGACTGGCTCGCAGAGACTCTCGGCGAGCTCGTTTCTCCAATAGTATCATATCAGGTTTTTCTGGGTGAAAGGTCACCTCGCCACCGAGTTCACATCCACAGCGACTCGTAGGCGATGATTGCCTCCCCCGACCACCACCCCGTGGACCGGACTGACATCAGCAAAATCCCGGCCCCAACCCAGGGTGAGATGACGTTCTGTTGGTCGCACGTTATTCGTTGGATCAAGGTCTTGCCAGCCCGCTGGACCGCACCAGACCGCGACCCAGGCGTGGGAAGCGTCCGCGCCCACCAGCTTGACTTGGCCTGGTGGCGGCACGGTCTCGAGATACCCGCTGACATAGCGCGCCGGGAGCCCCAGCGTCCGGAGGCAAGCGACCATCAAGTGGGCAAAGTCCTGACACACTCCCCGTCGTTGGCGGAAAAATTCCTCCAGAGAAGTCGCCACTGTCGTTGCCCCGGAATCAAATTTGAAATCCCGTTGAATCCGGGCGCAAAGCTCGTTGGCCCCGACTAGAATCGGACGCCCAGCAGGAAACGAAATCAGCGTGTACGCCTCGAGTTCATCCACCCGGGGCAACATCGGTGAGGGGAAGACAAATTCGGCCACCTCGGGCGAGGCACTTTTGCCCTCGGCCAAAAACTGATCGCGGATGAACTCCCAACCGACCGTCTTGTCCGCTGGAACGAGCGTCATCACCCCCACTTCAAGCACGCTGTGAGCGACAATCTCTAACCGGCGATGCGGCGATTCAATGGTCAAAAAGGTCGCTGTATTTCCAAAATGATCGAGATGCGAATTGACGCTGGTCGGCGGCGGAATGGTTACGATCTCGTGTTCAAGACATTGTTGCATCCCAATTTCACGCGGGGTCAGTCGAGCGATATGATGGGAGAGCGATACGTCATGGTCGTATTCGTAAACGGTGCAATGGCGGATATTGAAACGCATCGTTCAACTCGTCCTCTCAACTAACCCGTGCTGTGGCATGAACAAAATAATGGTGAGTCAATGCATTTGAAACCGCCCAAAGATCGAGCGAGAGATCGTTGAGCAAGCGGATGAGAGCGGCCGGGGGTCCATCCGCCTCAGCTTGGCCCAGCTCCAAAATATCCGCTGCTTGGAGTCGAGTCATCGCCCGGGCCAGCAGTTCAGCTTCCCGTGGTCCCGCGGCGAGACTCTCGACTGGCGGAAGCTCGGCGACTTCGGATTGGAGAACGCCGAGTTGAAACGCGACCGAGCGTGGGTTCGACTCATCGGCCAACAAAAGGTCCAAGACTCCACTCCACTGCGGCCGGGCAAAATAGCGGCGGCGATGCGTCATCACACTGTCCGCGGTATCCAGCAGCGGTTCCAATAGTTCAACGCCACCGGGGTCCAGTCGGCTGGCGGCCTGCAATAATTGAAGCAGTCGAAGCGCCCGTTCCAGACGTCGACCCAGATCGAGAAAACGCCAACCGTGGCCCCGAGTCATATTTTCCATGACCATTCCGCTGAATGCCGAGAGATCGAGGATGAGGGTATTCAGCAGAGCGACCGACTCGATGGTGGGCAGGCGTCCGGGTCGAATCTGCGCATCGGCCTGGAGCTTGTTCAAGATGCGCCAGGTATCGGCGGTAAATCGATCGCGCAGGACGAAAGCGGTCTGGCGCAAGCGATTCAATCCTTCGCGCGCACCTCCCGCTCGATCCTTTTGATAGATGAGCAAAAGCAGATGCTTTTCAATCAGTGCTGGATCGGCCACGGGGAAGAGTCCGAGTTCGCAATACAGTCGGGCCAAGACTGGGAGCTCGGGGGGGGGGCTGGCCGCGGCCTCTCCCGTGAGCCGAGAGACGCCCGTTCGGAGGAGTCGGATCGTATCCTCCAATCGCTCCGTATAGCGACCCAGCCAGAAGAAATGGTCAGCGACTCGACTGGGAACTTCGGAGGCCCGACGTTCAAGACGAACGATGGGTTCAGCGGGCTGGAGCAAGCTGACCGGGTCAACGGGGCCTGAAGCGAGGACCCAAGTATCCTTGCTTGATCCGCCGCTCTGGGTTGAAACCACCGGGCGATTTGTGCCTGCTGCCACCCGTGTGAGCCCGCCCGGCATCACTTGCCAGCCTCCTCGCGTCGCACAAATGAAGGCACGCAGGACTAGCGGCCGCGGCTCAAAGTGGTCTTCAAGCAGGACCGGCGCGGTCGAGAGGGCGACGTGTTCTTGGCCGACAAATTGGTGAGGCGCCCGCTGGATTTGGGCGAGCAAGGCGGCCCGCTGGCGGGGGGCCATTTTTTGCCCAAACCAGGGTTCGCCGGATTGAGCTGGGAAGGCACGTTTCACCACCATTTCTTCGAGGTGTTTTTCTACATGCGCTCGTTCGTGGGGTTGACCGCACCACCAAGTGGCCACCGACGGTAAGAGGAGTTTTTCACCCAACAATTCGCTGCACAAGGGCGGCAAAAACGCCAGCAGAGCCGGCGCTTCCACCAACCCGGATCCCAGCGGATTGGCCAGCGCGACGTTTCCGGCGCGGGCCGCCTCCATCAGTCCCGGGACACCCAGGTACGAGTCGGGTCGTAGTTCCAACGGATCACAGAAATGATCATCCACCCGGCGGAGGATGACGTCCACTGGGCGAAGTCCTTCCAGCGTTTTGATGAACACCCGGCGATCTCGCACTGTGAGATCGCCGCCCTCTACCAAGGGAAATCCTAAGTAACGCGCCAAATAAGCGTGCTCAAAGTAGGCTTCATTGTGAGGTCCGGGCGTCAGCAGGACGACGTTTGGTTGATCTCGATTGAACGGTGCGAGGGACCGCAGCGTGGTTCGGACGACTTGGAAAAATGCCGCCAAGCGTTGGACGTGGAAATCTCGAAATTCCTCGGGAAATGCCCGTGATATCGCCAGCCGATTGACGAGCGCATACCCGGCCCCGGACGGCGCTTGCGTGCGATCCGCCAAGGCCCACCAACGACCATCCCGAGCGCGGGCAAGATCGACCGCGTGTAAAAACAAGGGGGCACCGCCCGTCGGAACGACGCCCCGGGCTGCCCGCAAAAAACCAGGATTTGCATGTACCAAAGCAGCCGGTAACCGGCCAGTCTGAAGCAATCGTTGTGGCCCGTATAAGTCGGTCAATACGGCGCTCAGTAATCGAGTGCGTTGAATCAAGCCCGCTTCCAACTGCGCCCACTCGGCTGGTGGAAGCAGGAGGGGAACGGGATCCAGCGGCCAAGTTCGTTCGAGCCCTTTGGCATCACTGTAAACGTTATAGGTGACCCCGTTCTCATGAAGAAAACGCCGCGCCGATTCCGCGCGGGATCGCACCTCAGGTCGGCCGAGTTGGTCGAGTGCCTCGACCAATGGCCGCCAATGCGAACGCACAGCGCCCGCTGCGCCCAGAAGCTCGTCGTAGCCTTCCGCTCGCAGATCGTACCCGGCGCCAGCCGCCCAAGCTGTGGCATCGTTGCCTAAATTGATGGGCGAACTCTCGCCTCACCTCAGGGGCTGGGACAGAAATAACTGACCGAATTCGCACCGGGATTTGGTCATCAGCCGAGGCGCGACGCACGAACCTATCCGCGGCGATTTGTAGCGGGGGGAGCCACGACGGTTGGCGGCGAAAGAACCAGTGAGTTTGGTCATCTATTTTTGTCCGAGGGCTTCAGCCGCAGGTCGAGCGTGAAGGGTGCTTCGGGAACGAAAACTTCGTCAACCAAGGGATACTTCCCAGGACGTAGGCCGTGGGTCAAAAACCGGGATAATCGACGACTCTCCGCTTCGTAAGCGTTCACCGGAAAGGTCGTGGGACTCAACCCTCCCGGGTGGGCCACATGATACTGGCAACCGCCGAGACTCCGTCCATTCCAGGTGTCATAGAGGTCAAAGGTCAGAGGCGAATGGACCCCAATGGTCGGCTGCAAACATTCCGGCGGTTGCCACGCTCGATAGCGGACTCCGGCCACGGCTTCACCGCGGGCGCCCGTTGGATGCAGGGGCAAACGCCTCCCGTTCACGGTCAGTGCAAAGCGGTCCCCCAGTAGGCCGCTCGCCTTCACCTGCATCCGCTCCAGCGAACTATCGACGTTGCGCACGGTGCCGCCCGCACCGGCTTCTTCGCCCAACACGTTCCAGGATTCGAGGGCCGTCCGGAACTCCACCTGGATATCGCGTTGGGTGAAATCGCCAACGCGCGGGAAACGAAATTCAAAATGAGGTGCAAACCATTCAAAATCAAAAGGATACCCCGCGTCACGCAGGTCCTGAATGACGTCACGGAAATCCGTTTCGCAAAAATGGGGCAACATCCATCGGTCATTCAAATCTGTCCCCCATCGTACTAGCCCGTTCCGATACGGCTCATGCCAGAACCGCGCCACCAATCCGCGCAGCAAAAGATGCTGCGCCAGACTCATCCGGGCATGGGGCGGCATTTCAAAGGCGCGCATTTCCACGAGTCCCAATCGGCCGCGACTGCCTTCCGGAGGGTAGAGCTTATCAATGCTGAATTCAGACCGGTGGGTATTGCCGGTTGAATCCGCCAGCAAATTGCGGAAAAGCCGATCCACCAACCACGGGGCCGCAGCCGTTGTCCCAGAAGTTTTCCGATCCAACTCTTGGAAAGCAATTTCCAATTCGTAGAGCGCCTCGTGTCGCGCTTCATCCACCCGCGGTGCCTGACTGGTTGGGCCAATAAATAAACCGCTGAAAAGTCGGCTGAGGGAAGGATGATTTTGCCAATAGGCCAACAAAGACCGCAAGAGATCCGGCCGTCGCAGGATCGGTGAATCCGCCGGAGTTTCTCCACCCAGAATAATATGATTGCCCCCTCCCGTCCCGGTATGTCGGCCATCCAACATAAATTTTTCCGTACCCAGACGCGTCAAATGCGCCTCTTCGTAAAGCACTGTCGTCCGATCCACCAATTCAGACCACGATTTACTGGGATGCAAATTCACTTCAATCACCCCGGGATCCGGCGTGACTGCGAGCTTATTGAGGCGCGGATCTGTCGGCGGGGTTTCACCTTCGATAATGACCGGCAGTTCTAACTCTAATGCCGTGGCTTCAATCGCTGCAATGAGATCAAGAAAATCCTCGGTCGTGCTCACCGGTGGTAAAAACACATGCAAACGCCCGTTTCGCGGCTCGACACACAACGCCGTACGAATAATCCACGGGGCGCTCTCTCCCGCAACCGGGACTCGGTCCACGTCGTAGGCCGGTGAGACACTGGGTCGACTCGGGGCGGCCACACCGGCTGGGCGCACGACCGC
>JAYVTS010000158.1:0-8509 GCA_043788645.1 Verrucomicrobiota bacterium | reverse complement strand
ATCTCAGAAATGATCTCATTCAGGTTCAGCGCCTGAACCACAAACCGACCCCGACCCGAATAAGCCAACATTTGGCTGCAAAGTTCGGCTGCACGTTGGGCGGCGATCTCGACGTGTTCGAGGCCTACATAGGCGTCGCACCCCGGGGGAAGGTCGAGTTTAATGAGCCCCGCATTGCCGAGGATGCCAGTGAGTAGATTGTTGAAGTCATGGGCAATGCCTCCCGCCATGACGCCCAGGCTCTCGGAACGTTGGGCGGCGATGAGCGCCTCTTCCTGCCGCTTCTGTTCGGTAACCTCAATGGCCAATAGGAAGAAGCCGTTGACTCGACGATCCTCCCCGAGGTGGGGTGTTAGCCGGAGATCGTAGATCCGCGGGGTGCCGTCATTCCCCGACCAGCGAATTTCTACGCGCGGTCGTTCTCCTAAAAACACTTGGCGCACGGAGGGCTCAACAGTAGCATAGAAGGTGTCCCCGACGATCTCCCTCAAATCGGTTCCTTTGAGGTCTGCTTTGATGCGTCCGAAGCATTCGGCGTATTTTTCATTCACCAGGCGATGCCGTTCATCCTGGTCGAGGTAGGCAATGCAGGCGGGAAGGCTCTCCACCACCAGCATGAGTAGCTCAGCGACTTCGCGCACATCCGCTTCCGCTTCGCGGCGGGAGACGACTTCCGAGGCCAGCGTCGCGTTAGCGTGGGATACCGCTTGAGTTCGTTCCTCGACCCTTCGTTCGAGATCATGACGAAGTTCTACCAAGCGCCGGAGAGTTCGTAGGCGCACGGAGTAGGCGATACCCGCCAACGCTGTCGCCACCGTCATCGCGATGAGTCAATGCGCGAAATGTGGTGAGCCCGAGAGTCTGAGCATGACACCACCCCACGCCAACCAAGTCAGGCCGACGGTAGCCGCAAACCAACCTCGGGAAACGAACAGCAAACCCTGTCCCACCAGCAACAAAATGAAATTCGAAGTTTGAAAGTCTTCGCCGGTGGCCCAAAAGTGGGCGGTTGAATTGGCTAGGATTACCGTAGCGATCCCCGCTCCGATTGCGTTTGCTGCACTGGCAGGGGGAGTTTTACGTGAAAGCCAATGTTGTAGCGTCCCCAGGATTCCGGCTGACACGGCTGCCAAAAGCGTCATGTAGATCCGCATGGAACCCTGGAGCAGTGTTCCGTGGATGACGGCGTAGATGACATACAACCATGCCAAGCCTGCGGCGAGGGTGGTGAGATTGGCGAGCAACAGCCGGTTGAGGGCTGATTGGGTGGATTCCTCCTGACGCAGAGTCGCCCGGTCGCTGTTCATGAACTAGGCACGTTGCCCATTTGCCCCTTTCGGCAACCAAGCGGTGGGTGGCTTCCCCGTTGCTCCAGAAGGGTTCAAGGCATTCCTGAATTACGGTGCAACAAATTCCGCCCGTCCGCAATGTTGGGGGATATTCCGAGCAAACAGAGTCAGGTCGGCACTTCGACAATTTTCAATCGCCATTAGACGGCCATAGCAGTTCGGGAGGCCTCTGCGGAAGCGCCGCGGGCTGGTGGTTCCGGCAAATAGGTGCTGGGAACGTTGAGAACGTTGGCAAATTGGCCGACCCGGTTGGAACTGGATCAGCATCTCATCCGCATGGCCTGATCGCCGAGAATCCTCTAACTCGCCGGGAAAGACGCGCTCCCTACGTCGCGCGTGGGTGCCGGGGCGGCACCCGCCCCGGGGAATTCCGGACCGGCCGGCGCCTTCGCTGGTCGCCCGGCGCGCTGGCGCCGGGCGGTGCTTTCACGATCACCACGATGACACGGAGATGCGCGCTGTTTCCGCCCGCACCTCAAAAACCCACAATTTATTCTTGCAGATCCGCGCGACTTTCTGGCAACCTAAATCCCAAGCACGGTTCTAATACCCGAAACAGTCTGAGTTGACCGCCAAACTTCCCTACGATGAGCGCCCTAAACGCCCCGAATTATTGGCCTATTCTCCGGTTCAAACTTCTGAGCCTGTGTCGAGCGGTGATGGCTTGGATGATTGCTAGCCGAATGGGGCAGACCACGCTGTGGGCCCAATCCTACCAGCTGAACGATCTAGGACCGACTTCATCGACGAGCAGTTATGCCATGGGCGTCAACAATAGTTCGCGAGTAGCGGGCTATGGTATGGGCAACTCGGCCGCGTTCGGCTTTCTCTACGATTTGCAGACCAGCCAGTGGACTAACGTTTCGGTGGTGGGCGCGTCCAACACGTTTGTTGTTACAGTTTGGAAAGCAAGGGACAGGCGGATTGCAAACAGGTTTCACATAAAATTACACGATAGTTATATTGACTGAAATTTATTCGCCTTGTCTGTCCCTTTATTTATCGCTATCTTCCGGATGGAAGCCTCAGCCATGTGGTGTACAGCAATTCGGTCGTGGCCACAGCGTCCGTATTTTTCTCGTATGACCCCGATTTCTTGCGACAGACGACGGTCGGTAACTACACGGCTTCCTGGACAAATCTGACCAGCTATACTTACAAGCCGTTTACGATGACCATCACCAACGGGATGGTGTCCGGCGGCACCCTAGGCGCCGGCCGCGTGGCGACCGTGGACGGGCCACTACCCAACGACCTCATCAGCTTTGGGCACGATCCGTTGGGTCGAGCCACGAACTACACTTTGGGATCGGTGGTTTCGTTGTTTACGTTTGATGGGCTCAATCGGTTAAGCGGATCGAGCAATGCCTTGGGAACATTTTCGACCGTTTACACGAACAACTCATTCCGCCCGATGGCAACGTTTTATCCGAACAGCCAGCGGACCGAATTCGATTTCGATACCGCGACGAACAGTTTTCGGCTAAAGGAGATGCGACACTTGGTCGGGTCGAGTACGGCCGTCAGTCGGCATACCTACACCTACTCGACGGACGATTTGATCGAGGGTTGGGAACAGCAAGCCGACTCGGCGACGCCCAAATTGTGGGAGTTTAAGCATGACCCAGTAGGCCAGCTCCTTTCGGCTACCCGAAAGCAAGGGGGAAGCGTGGTTCAGGCCTTGAGTTGGGTCTATGACGAGGCGGGGAATCGGCTGAGCGAGACGAGTCGGACTGGCGTAGGAGTGGCGACAGTGTCTGGCGGAGCCTTCAATGCCTTGAATCAGCTGACGCAGCGTGGCGCCGGTGCGACGGATTCACGGTGGACGGGGTCCATCAACGAGTCGGGCACGGTGACGGTCGCTGGCGTCCCTGCCGTCATGTCGGCCGGTACGAATTTCACCGCACGGATCGCGCTGCCGGCGGGTACTAACACGATTCCGGTGGTGGCGAGCGATTACAGCAACAATAAAAGCACCAACCGATATGAATTGGTGGTAAGCGGCGACGGCGAGGCGCAGACGTTGACGTATGATTTGAACGGCAATCTGGCGACGCTTACGACGGCGACCCGGACGAACAGTTACACTTGGGATGCGGTGGATCGGTTGGTGGCGTTAACCAATTGGTCGGGCGGCGGGTACATCGCCTCGCAGTTTGAGTATGATGCAATGGGGCATCGGGTTCGGGAGACCGAACTAACGAATGGCGTTATCGCGGCGGATCGGAGACTGGTCTGGAGCGGGAACGCGATTGCAGAGGAACGAGATGCGGCGGGCACCACGGTGACGAAGCGTTTCTTCTCGCAGGGTGAGCAGGTTGGAGGGAATAGCTACTACTACACTCGCGATCATTTGGGGAGTGTTCGCGAGGTCTTGGATGGCAGCGGTACGCTGCAAGCTCGCTATGACTACGATCCCTACGGACGCCGGAGCGTCGTATCGGGGACATTTCAGGCGACGTTTGGGTACACTGGGCATTATTGGAATGCCGCCAGCGGGCTTCATTTTGCGATGTATCGAACTTACGATCCGTCGAATGGAAGATGGTTAAGTCGAGATCCAATCAAAGAAAATCGTGGTCTGAATCTTTACGGGTACGTAGGAAACAATCCGATTAACGCAATCGATCCTAAAGGTTTAACCGCCGGAGGTGCAGGAATAGGAGGTGTCATTGGGATTATTGGAGGTGGCTATATTGGTGGATCTATTGGCGGTTTGTTCGGTATCGTTGGTGGCGGATTGTTTGGTACCGCAATCGAACCGATAGGAGGGACACTTGTTGGTGCAATAGGGGGTGGAGTGAGCGGCGCTGAAATCGGCGTGATATCTGGAGCTACAGCTGGTGCTGCTGTCGGAGCATGGTTGGGTGACTGGGTAAGTGATATGAGTTCGGCGGCCTATTTAACTCAATGTGAATCTCGAAGCGGTGCAGGATCAAGCATCCCTACAAAGGGGCAACCTGGGAGTTGCACAGCTTCGGACAACGGTGATGGTACGGGCACCATTCGTGATTTTGGTCCAGATGGCAAGGCCGGAACCGACTATGACTTCGGACACGACCACACAGGAGTCGGAGATCCTCACGCTCATGATTGGGACTGGTCCGGCCCGAAGCCTCCCCGAATGCCGCTATTTCCTGGAGAATAGTCAAATGAATAAATATAAATATGGACGATTAGAAAACACTAGACTTTGCGACATATTAGCGCATGTTCTTGGTTTGTTTCCGGATCATCAGCATTTTATTGTCAGGAGCATCGACAGTAGCACTAACAGTGAATCAATAAGCAAGGTATTAAATCGTTACCAAATTTGTCACAATGTTTACTTTGGAAACGTTGCTCTCACCAGGGAATCTGTTCTTGAAGCGAATGGGAAGCGTGTTTTCACAGGTTTTGATGAAATATGGATTCTTGGAGGGATATGTGAGTGTGATCTGAATAGTGTGCCGAGAGCTACTTCAGACGCAGAAGATTTCTCGGCTTCGGTGCCCAATGAGATCCTTTCCGTTGCACAGGCGTGTCAATGTCTATTGATTATCGCTGATGGAAGCGGCCTAAACTATTGCGCTAAAATTGAATTAGCAAACATTCTCGAGCAATTGTTCCTAAATCAAAAAAGACTCTGTGCCAGGTAAAAACAACGAAAACCCAACGCACCTCGAATTTGTAAAAAGATTCGAACGGAAACTGTTTTGCTAGGCCAAGCAAATGTTCTTATGGCCCCGGTGAAAAGTTGTATAAAAACATTAATAAATATAGGTAAGTATAAATGATGAAACAATAGTTAAAATAAAAATTATTAGTGCATCACAATCTCCAGAACAGATTTTTGAGGTAATGAACTTTCTTGCCACCGTGGTTGGCGTATTGGTGACATACTAGGCAGAGTAAAATTTGGAGAATAGATAAATTGTTGGATTTATGAATCTGGATTGCCTAGTTCTGATTAGCTTGAAGAGCATGTTGAAGCTTTGCTGGATAGATTGGGAACCGCGGATTTGAAAGCAGGAATATTTGGCATTTTCGAAATGGCCTACCTTTCGTGTGTTATTTATGCTGCGTCCCCACCTGGTTTGCTATTCAGAAACTCGGTTCTTCGGAGAATCTCTGAATTGGAAATCAAGGGACAGGAGGATTGCAAATAAGAATTCAAATACAATTAACCATGCTAGTTATATTGACATTTCTATTTCATAAGATTAATAAAGGGACGGCTGGATTGAAAAATAAAGTTTGTCTATCGCCCCAACCTGTGGCACAGTATTTGAAAGCGCCATCCACGAATGAAACCGGCGGCACCCGCCGAGGCGATGTACTATCATTGCATCTCTCGAGTGGTGAATCGTGACTTTCTCCTGAAAACAAGGGACAGACGGTTTGAAAAATTTGAGTTGGGTCTATGACGAGGCAGGGAATCGCCTGAGCGAAACGAGTCGGACCGGCCTAGGAACCGCGACGGTGTCTGGCGGATCGTTCAATTCGCTGAATCAACTGACGCAACGTGCGACAGGTGCAACCGATGCGCGATGGACGGGTTCGATCAACGAACTGGGCACGGTGACGGTTGCTGGGGTTCCTGCAACCATGTCGGCCGGGACAAATTTTATGGCGCGGATTCCGCTACCGACGGGGACCAACACGATTCCGGTAGTTGCCACGGACTACAGCAACAATAAAAGCACCAACCGATATGAATTGGTGGTAAGCGGCGACGGCGAGGCGCAGACTTTGACGTATGATTTGAACGGCAATCTGGCGACGCTTACGACGGCGACCCGGACGAACAGTTACACTTGGGACGCGGTGGATCGGTTGGTGGCGTTAACCAATTGGTCCGGCGGCGGATACATCGCCTCGCAGTTTGAGTATGATGCAATGGGGCATCGGGTTCGGGAGACCGAACTAACGAATGGCGTTATCGCGGCGAATCGGAGACTGGTCTGGAGCGGGAACGCGATTGCAGAGGAACGAGATGCGACGGGCACCACGGTGACGAAGCGTTTCTTCTCGCAGGGCGAGCAGGTGGGAGGAAACAGCTACTACTACACTCGCGATCATTTAGGAAGTGTTCGCGAGGTCTTGGACGGCAGCGGTACGCTGCAAGTTCGCTATGACTACGATCCTTACGGACGCCGGAGCGTCGTGTCGGGGACATTTCAGGCGACGTTTGGGTACACGGGACACTATTGGCATGCCGCCAGTGGGCTTCATTTTGCGATGTATCGGGCTTACGATTCGTCGAATGGAAGGTGGCTAAATCAGGACCCCATCGGGGAAGCGGGTGGTTTGAACATCTATGGCTATGTGGGGAATAGTCCCATCAACGAAATTGACCCGCTCGGACTGTGGAGGTGGCCGGATTACATTTCGGGGAATATCAACATTGCGATTCCAAACCCTTGGACGTTGACCTTGGTTGGATGGTCAGGAACTGCCAGCATTGACCGATACGGTCACACATATTGGAGTCCGCTTGGCTTAGGCGTCGGGAGATCTGCAACGATGGTGTCTGGCAGTCTTACAGGCAATTGGCTGGACAAGTGCCACAAACCGACACAGAAGGAACTCGACGACTTTCTCACTCAGCACGGATTCAGTGGTTCTGCTGGCTTCTGGGGTGGAGCAAATCAGAATTACACTCCGGGCAGTGGGTGGTCAACTGGCGTGGGGTTCGTCTCGCCCCAAATTGGCGCAAGCTACAACTACTCGTTCCGAGGCCCAACCACAGGAGTCTCATGGTGAAAGCGATTGGATTATCAGCCTTTGCGACCGTCTTGTTTGTGCTCGCAATCTGTTGCTTGTTCTTTCCCGAAAAAGTTCAGGCGATTGCGATTAAAGCAGTCCATTGCGGACTGCCGCCAGGAGTCGAAGCTGGCAACAGCTATATGCGATCTGTTAGCAGATTCGTGAAGTCCAATCAATATCGAATCTGCCTTCGATTCATTGGCGTGTTGGCGCTTCTCTTTTCGATCTTCATCGGTTGGATGTTGGAAAAACACTTGCGAGGCGAATACTGAATCATCCGCACGGTGTCCCGCCAAACGTTGCACACCTGAACGCTCGCCGCCCCGCGCCGTCCTGCCGGCTACGAACATCAAAGGCCAGCCGTCCCGTCTGTTACGAACTTTTTTCCGATCATAATTTTCACCAAATTGGCGTCGCACTGCTTTTTTTGATAGTGGGAACAGGACTACGACGGGTGCATCGGCTTAACACGACTCGCTGAAATCGGTGGACGTTTCTGCGGCTGATCCCGTCAAAAGCACGGGACACAACCGCGGGCCGTAGGGAGCCGCGTTTCGGCGGACCGTGGATGGGTCGCGGAGTCCCTCCGCTGCAAGATTCAGGGATGCAAATGTGTGTCGCCTCCCGATTAGGGATGGGATGCGAGTCGTTTGATCGGAATGTGCCAATGGGGTAGGATTTGATCGGCGAAGACCCAAAACCGTTCGCCCGCAGACGGTGCGTACGAAACGAGGCACCGATTTCTGCACTGAGCTGGACCAGTCGGTGTAACGCGAATATGTGGGTTAACCTCATTTGGCGGGCAGTGAGTTTGCATTACGCTGCCGCGGACTGCGTGAAGGGCTCTCAAAATCAATCGGCGGCTTAATGAACGCCCGGCGCATACTCCGCTTCCGCACGGTTGGGTGGTTTCTCGGTTGGTGCCTGGGGGCGCTGGTGGGTGCAACCTGGGCGGCCGACCCGGGTCGGGAGGAATCGGCGCCGACGGAGGCCTCCCGAATGAAGACCACCGCGACGGGCCTACCCGGCCGGACCGCAGCCCAAGCTCAGGAGGGTCGGCCAGTCGAGTCGATCGGAAGCCTAACCTGGGTTGCCCCAGGCGCGGATATCCGTCTGGTGAGCCATCCCCCGTGGTCACGTCAGTCTGTATTTTGGCTGCTGGTGAGTGCCCTGGCAGCCGTGCTGGCGTTGGCAATCCTGAGCATCTGGTGGTGGCAATCGGACCGAATGGCTCGGCTGCAGCATTCTCAGTTGGCCCGCGAGATCCAACTCCAGCGACGATTTGCGCTGGTCGCGGAAACGGCCAGCGACTTGATCTTAACGTTGACTCACACGGGTCAGATTACTTCGATCAACCCGGCCGGCCAACGCCTCATTTCAAATTCCAATACCCACATGCTGGGACAGGCTTA
>JAYVTS010000157.1:0-17930 GCA_043788645.1 Verrucomicrobiota bacterium | reverse complement strand
AGGCGCCTGTTCCATCCGAACCTATTTCTGTCGATAAGGATGTGGTCGCAGGGACGCGCTCCCTACGTCGCGCGTGGGTGCCGGGGCGGCACCCACTCCGGGGAATTTCGGACTGGCCGGGGCCTTCGCTAACCGCCCAGCGCGACGGTGCCGAACTTAATGGGACAGGCAAGTTTAATAAACAGGTTAACCTACAAACGCAGCAGGCTATTGTAGTAGTGACCGGTTTTATCAATTCGCCTGTCCCTTGTGCACGCAATCCCGTCAGCGAACTAGAACTGCCTCGGCCCGAGAAGCGACTTCCTCAAGAAGTGCTCACGCTCACCGAAGTGGAACGGTTGCTGGCCATACCGAACGTGAACGATCCGCTCGGCATTCGAGATCGCACAATGCTCGAACTCTTTTACTCGACGCTGTTGAATCCCAAGCCTGATGAGCGTATGTTGAACCGCTTGTCGATAACACTGGAACAAATCGTTGAGGAAACGCGCCACTGGCCGCCGGAGAAGGTGGGCGAGCTCGTGGGCCGACTGACCGAGGATCTGCACTCTACTGATCCGGAGACCGAGGCCGCCGGGAAAACCGAGATCGACCGGCGCGTCGAGGAAATCCAAACCGGCAAGGTGCAGGGTATCCCGGCTGAAGAAGTCTTTGAGAAAGCCAAGCCTATCCTCGGACGGTGAAACGCGCCGTCTTCCATCCAGAGGCGAGCCAGGAATATCTCGAAGCCATCGAGTATCACGCTGTCATCAGTGTGGAGCTGGGAGAGCGTTTCGACTCAGAAATCCAACGCCTGGTCGGCGACATCAGCCGCGATCCAGAACCGTCCCTTCGCATCCATCCACCGGTCCAGCGAGCGCTCTCACCTGAGTTCCCTTACTCGGTGGTGTACCGGGATGAGCCTGACCGGGTGTGGGTCGTAGCCGTGATGCACGCCAAACGACAGCCCGGTTACTGGAAAAAACGCCTCAGCTAAAGGCGTCAAAAGCTGCTAAATCCTCATCGAAAAAAACGACAAAATTGTTGGAACAAGCATTCCGCCGCTTAGTCTCGTCCTAGCGGTGGGGCGAAGCCTGGAATTAACATTAATTTCTGTGTACGCGAACGGAATAAAAGAATTTCTACCGGAGGGCAAGTAGTTGCACGCATCAAGTGGTGGCAATTTAAATTAGCCCGATGTTTGCGCCCGTGCTCAGGTTTTTGGAATCCAATGTCGGCCGGTGAATTTCAGGGGGAGCGGTTTCTGTGATAGCCGATTTTTGAATATTAGAACAAGGGATTGGCGAATTTAAAATATGTTTTGATGGATTGGGGACCACGGTCTCCGCAAGAACCGCAATTCCTCTTGCTGATCCATCTTTTGTGAGCATCCGTACTACAGAAAATAGTTGCGGGCAGGGAATGGAGCGTGAAACGAGAGAGTCGTGCCTCCGTCAGGGTTCCGTCGAGGCCACCATGGTGCGCTTCCTACGTCGCGCACGGGCGTCGTGCGCGACGCCCGGTCCGGGGGCGTTTGGACCGGCCGGCGCCTCGCTGGGGGCTCGGTGCAAAGGCGCCAGATCTGTGCAGTGAGGATAGTGAGTGAAATGCCAGACGTGCTCCCGTGAGGAGTCTCCCTCGTCGGTTTGGACGTTGCAGTGGATGGTCTCCGCGACACATCCGCGGTCCGCCGAACGGTGGCGTCCTATGGACCGCGGTTGTGTCCCGTGCTTTGGACGGGATCAACCGCAGCAACGTCCACCTATTTCAGCGCGTTGTACTCACACCGGGCTCCCGTCGTCGTCGGGTTCCCTCTCCTCGCGGGAAAGGGCGGGTGACCTGATCCAAGGTCAGAGGTCATCTTCGCGCGGCTAACAACATTACCAGCCGTACGCCGACGCCGAGGGCTAAGCTGATGAGGAGGATTCCGCTGGCCCGTGTCAGCCAGGCCATCGTGTTGGGGGAGAAGCGCCCGCGGCCCCGGGAAACGCTCCAGCCGAGCAGCAGGAACCAGGCAAAGCCGCCCAGCGAAGCCCCTCCAATAAACGGCCATTTGCAATCCCAAGTGGACCGGACCCACCCGGAATTCAGCAACGGGGCCGAGATCGTTAACCACAACAAGAGGATCCCGGGATTGCCTAACACGCGCAGAAATCCCGTCCAGAACGCGGTGTGGGAATGAAAATGCTCTTCCACAAAGCGTTCCGCGCGTTGTTCACCTGGTAAGGGACATCCCCGCAGATACTTGATACCCAGCCACAGCATGACCAGGAAGCTAATTAACTCCATCGAAGCCCGCACCCATCGCAAATTGAAGAGTTGAGAAAACCCCGCAAACGCCGCCGCACAATAGGCGGCCTCCATCACCGTCGCTCCGATCGCGATGTAGCACACCCAGCGAAACCCTTTTCGAGCGGCTTCACTGAGAATCGTCGCATTCACCGGTCCGCCCGGCATCGCGGCCATGAGTCCCGCGAAAAAACCCAACACCGCCGCGGTTATAGGAGCCCAGTCAATCATCCGACGATTCTCAATGACAAGTGATGACCCGAATTTTTACCGTTGTCATTCCAGTCGCCCCTTGATCGGTGACTCCGTTTTAGGATGAGACTCTTCAACGTCTCCTTCGTCGGGTTCATCGTCGACTTCGATTTCCCGCTGCATTTTTCGCGAAATATTGGGTCGGACAAATCCATATAACAGGTAAGCCGTAAAAATGAGCGGAGCCACCACCGGGAGCACCTTTTGCCAGAGAGTAAAAAACAATCCAAACAGCATAATGATCACTAGCGTCTTCACGAACGGCCGCTGGGTCCGCCAATCGAGCTTCTTAAACGTGGGATACTTGACTTCACTTACCATCATGGCTGAGAGAAAAAGGAGAATGACCGGCAACGCATAGACCCAATAACCTTTTCGAAAATCCTTTTCATCGAGCCAAATAAGAAACGTGGTCAGCGAGGCCACCATGCCGGCCGCGGCGGGGATCGGAAATCCAGTAAAATACTTACCGCCCCCGGTGCCTGCCATCGCCGCGAGACAATTGAAGCGCGCCAACCGGAACGCTCCGCAGATGACATAGATCGACGCCACAAACCACCCGATCTCTTTGTGTGCTCCAAACAGGTCAGCCAACACCACGCGATGCACTAAAAAGGCCGGTGCGACTCCAAAACTCACGATATCTGCCAATGAATCAAATTCGCGCCCAAAGGGACTTTCTAGGCCCCCCATGCGGGCGACGCGGCCATCCAGCAGATCGAGAATGCAGGCCAAGAGAATAAAGAACAGAGCCTCTTTGATCGCGAACCATTCCGGTACGGACAGATTCGCCTCCACAATTCGAGTGAGGGCCAAGAAGCCGCAGAAGAGATTACCCGCTGTAAAAAGATTCGGCAGCAGATAAATCTTCAGCTTCGCGTCGTTTCCAGTCGATTCGGCAGCCATGACAAGTATGAGAACGGAATGAGTCGAGGTTGAGGGATTCGGACTCCTGACGTCAAACGTTGGCGATCACCGTTTCGCCTCCGACCACCCGGTCGCCCGGCTTCACCGTCACCTTTGCTCGCAACGGCAAATAGACATCCGCGCGGGAACCAAATTGAATCAGGGCAATCCGCTCGCCCTTTTGAACCGAACCCCCCATTTCCACCCACGGAATGATGCGGCGTGCAATCAGGCCGGCAACGAGCCGTAACCCAACCCGTCCGACGGCCGGTTCCGTGGTTTCGAAACCCAGCAGGACGTTTTCGTTGTGAAAGGCGCAATCGGATTTGAGGGCATTGAGGTATTGGCCGGGAGTGTGTTGGCGGAAATAGACTTGGCCACTCACCGGAGCTTGCTGGACGTGAACATCGAAAACCGAGAGAAAAATCGAGACTCTCCAACATCGACCGCCCATGACCTTGGGCTCATCAAATTCCTCCACCACGTCCACTAAACCATGCGCCGGCGCCACGATCAGTCCGGGACCCGTGGGAACTTGCGCATCCGGATCTCGAAAAAAATACAGCGTGAACGCGACAAAAAACAGAAACAAGGTGCTCACGGCGAACAGTGCTATCATGGGCACGACGTGGGCCAGGAGTAGCCCGGTGATCACGACGAGTTCCAGGACGAGCCCGACTAGCAAAATTCGCCGTGCCGCTTTGGCCGCCTTGCCTTGATGCTTCATGTGCGCCCGAGGTTAGGCGCTCAAAGCGAATTGGCTATTGGTGATTCGCGATTGCTGAACCCGGAATTCAAGCGGACTATTGGGCAGTTAAACCGATATTGTGGCTCCTGATCTTCCACCCCTGATTGAGGCCGAGGTGTTACCACCGGACCCCCCCCGGGAGCAGCAGCCCACCGCCGCCGCGTCCGGGTGCGGAACCATCGCTGCCTCACGACGGACCGTTTCATCCTGCGGCAGCTGCGCTACTCGTCGTGGTGGACAACCTCTGGATGATCCCGGAGTTCGCCATTGTGGATTGGCCCGCCACCATTCCGCTGTGTTTTTTGTCCGTCTTTTTCCCCACGTTTTTGATTCAACGCCGACTCTCACGGAACAGTTGGGGCGTGGCCCTGGCCAAGGCGCTGTTTTTCGCCGTGGTTGCCGCGATCCCAATGTCGATCACCGGCACCCCGGTTGGCCTCGCCTTTCTCGCCTGGGCGGGCGTCAAACGATTTCGCGGCTAACTGTTTCCTGAGACATCCCAATCCGCCTTGGACCGCGCCGCCGAGGATCAAAATGGTGGCTGCCCCACCCGTGGTCGGTTCCGGTGCCGCTGGAGGTGGAGGGAATGCCGCTCTGCATCTGTTAGAGCGGTTAAATAGAGGACGGTCTCAATCCTCGTTTTAGCGTCATAACCGGGCGCCGCCGCCGTGACGAGGACTTGTTTCATGGCGTCGGGCATTCTCCCATAGAGCAACACTTGATTTACTTTCTCAACCAAAGCGGGAAGATCGTTGCCGTAAGGTTGGAACGGGCTCAGCACGGGTTGAGCCATGTAGTCGAATAAATAATTTAAGCCCTGGTTGCTATTGAATTGACCGCCTAAGGCCCGGAGCTAGCCGGTTAACTGCAAGAAAGCTGCATGAGTTCGCGTGGATAATTTTCATTGGCGCCCCCGGCTGATCCCGGTTTCATGGAGTTGGTCCGGGGCGGTGCCGTAAAGAGCCCAGCTACAGTGATTGTGCCGACGGAAGGGGAACCACCGACAATCCCGTTCACCGACCAGGTGACGGAGGTATCGGCGAGACCCGTTACCGTCTGGGGAAGAACCGGGACTTACCGAGCACGTCCCGCCAAGGGAACGACCATCGCAAGGAAGCGGAGATGCCCTCTGACGGTTCTCGGGTAGCGTTTTTTGGGTCACGGCGGGCGGGCAATGCTACCTAGCAGTCCTGGTCGGGCGTTCGGCGGATCCTACCCGTAAAAAAAATGAACCGTTGACGGGCTGGTCAGGTCCAAAAAAATTGTCACACTATCGTCACTTCCTATGAGCCCGTTTTCTTCGTTCGGCGGCCGGTTCCGCCAGACCGTCGGCCGTGTTGTTGCCTTCGGTCTCGTGTCCACCACGGGTTTGGGTGCCGGGCCGGATCCGACGCTCTTTTCAGGTCGCGACATCGGTTCTCCGATCTTGGCGGGAAGCACGACCACAGCCACCGATGACAATGGCACGACCGTGATGGTCGCGGGCGGGCAGGGGATTGGCTTGAAATCGGACCAGTTTCATTACGCGGCTACCAATTGGGAGGGAGATTTTGATGTAAAATTCCGGGTCGCCGCACTGGGGGCGGCGGATTTGTGGAGCAAGGCGGGCT
This sequence comes from Verrucomicrobiota bacterium, assembly GCA_043788645.1. GTDB lineage: Bacteria > Verrucomicrobiota > Verrucomicrobiia > Limisphaerales > UBA9464 > CANIZL01. Next base: position 12,146 of record JAYVTS010000157.1, on the reverse strand, counting down.
TGATGGTTCGTCGGGACCAAGCCCCCGGCAGTCCGTTTGCCGCAGTTTTCACCACGCCCAGTGGTGCGGGAGCACTCTATCAATCCCGTGCGACGGACGGTGGTTCCGCAGCCAACGTAGGATTTTTCCCGTCAAACCTCCCGCTTGGCTGGCTCCGGCTCAAGCGGATCGGAGATGCTTTCACCGGTTACGCGGGCTACGACGGCCAGCATTGGTCACCACTCGGAACCTCCACGGTCATTCTCGGCACCAATGCGTTGCTCGGTTTTGCCGTGACCAGTCATCAGACGAACCAGACGACCCGAGCCGAGCTAGTGAATTTCGCCGATGCCTCGAATGATTCCGTCGTGAACGTGGCCACCGGTCGTGAGCCCATCGGTCCCACGACACGTCGGTCGGCCCTGGCTTTTTCGGAGATTATGTATCATCCGGCCAATCGCACGGATGGCCGTGAACTGGAGTTCATCGAGCTGTATAATTCGCAGCCGTATTACGAGGATATTAGCGGGTTCCAAATCGCCGGTGTCACCGGCTACACCTTTCCGGCCAAGACGATCATCCCAGGCGGAGGATTCCTCGTGGTGGCGGTCAATCCCGCTGATGTGCGAGCGGTCTATGGATTGCCATCGGTGCTGGGTCCGTTGAGTCACAAATTACCCGGTAAATCGGGCCAACTCCAATTGCTCAACGAGCAAGGCGCCGTTTATCTGGACCTGGTCTATCGAGCGGACGGAGCCTGGCCAAAATCGGCAGATGGCGGCGGGCATTCGTTGATATTAGCTCGCCCCTCTTATGGGGAGGCCTCGCCCGAAGCATGGGCGGCGAGCCGTCTCAAAGGGGGATCTCCGGGAATGCCGGATGCGGTTGAGATTTCGCCATTGGGCCGAGTGCGGATCAATGAATGGACGCTGACGGCTGGGGCGGCTTCGTATGTCGAACTCTACAATGGCTCGACGAATCGGGTTGAATTGGCGGGCGCTCGCCTCACCCTGGATCCCGCTTTGCCGGGCTACACCCTACCCGTCGGAACGCGCCTTGAAGCCGGTGGCTTTCTCCGGGTTCCCTGGGCGTCAGCGGGGCTCGCACCGATCATCAAAGGCGCGGAGTTGTTTCTCGATAGTCCAGATCAGACGTCGATTTTAGACGGGGTCGATCTGACGTTGAATCGACCGGGACAATCGGTGGGGCGTTGGCCCGACGGTGGGATCGAAATCCGGCCGCTCTCCGCGGTCACTCCCGGAGCTCCCAATGTACGTCCGATCGCGGAAGTCGTAGTTAACGAGCTTCATTTCGCTCCGCTCAACGGTGATTCGCGGGAGGAATTCATTGAATTGTTTAATGCGGGAACCCTCGCCGTTGATCTCGGAGGATGGAAGTTCACGGAAGGCGTTAACCTCACCTTTCCGCTCGGAACTTCATTGGCACCCGGGGCCTATCTGGTGGTCGTATCCGACTCTACTTATTTTCGGAAACTCCATCCCGATCTGTCGCCGACCTCGATCGTGGGGGATTTCATTGGGAAGCTTTCAAGCCATGGCGAGCGAGTAGCCCTGAGTCAACCGTTGACCGTCCCGGGGGCAAAACCTGGTAAATCAGACGTCGTGTTCGCCGAGGTTACCTCCGCGAATTTTACCGGTGGGGGGCGATGGAGCCACTCTGCCAACGGTGGCGGGAGCACGTTGGAGCTGATTGACCCACGTTCTGATCCCAATCTACCCGCCAACTGGGGTGATTCAGACGAATCATCTAAGGCGGGTTGGACGCTGGTCCAAACGACGGGCACGTTAGAGTTGGGCGTGGGTGCCGCGGACAGTTTGCATGTCTTGCTCCTCGGGGCGGGTGAGGCGTTAATTGATAACGTCGAGGTGATTGGCCCGAGCAAAACGAATATCATTTCGAATAGTACCTTTGAGACCGGGCTCACCAATTGGGTGGCGCAAGGGAATCACATTGCCAGCACGCTGGAAAGTTCTGAGGGCTATCAGAGCGGGCATTCCTTACATCTTCGGGCGAGTGGTAATGGGGACACGAGCGCCAACCGCATTCGGACCCGGTTAACGCGGGCTCTGAAAGAGGGGGATAAAGTGACCATTCGTGCCCGGGTTCGGTGGCTCCGCGGATGGCCCGAGATCCTCTTTCGAATCAAGGGAAATTATCTCGAGTCCTTCGGCCGACTTCAGGTGCCGGCGACTGCGGGTACACCCGGCGCGGCGAACAGTCGCAAAGTTCTCAATGCCGGCCCGGCTTTCGCGGGGGTAACTCATTTCCCGGCAGTTCCAGCAGCGGGCGAACCGGTGGTCGTGACGGCTCGGATAGACGACCCCGATAACGTGGCGATAGCGCAACTGTCTTATCGGGTGGATCCGGGCACCAACCGGGTATCGGTCCCCTTGCGAGATGACGGCTTGGAAGGGGATTTGCTGGCGGGCGACGGAATCTATTCCGCGATCATTCCGGGGCAAGACACGGGCAAACTGGTGGCGTTTACCTTGGAGGCGATCGATGGCGGGGCGACCGCGGCCACCAGCGTCTTTCCACCGGGCGCACCGGCCCATGAATGTTTAGTGCGCTTTGGCGATCCGACGCCGAGTGGGGCCTTCGGAACGTATCGGCTCTGGCTGACCCAAAGCGCGTTGAAAACTTGGTCCAGCCGTCCGAACCTGAGCAACGAGGCGGTTGATAGCGCCTTTGTCTATGGCAATTGGCGCGTAATCTATGGCGCCGGCGGGAGATATGCGGGAAGTCCTTACCATCAACAATTTTTGTCGCCGACTGGCCAATGTCATTATGTGATCGACGTGCCGGACGATGATCGGGTGTTGGGGGCGAGTTCGTTCAATAAAATTCATGCCCCGGGAAACGGGCCGTTTGACGACTCAACCATTCAGCGGGAACAGGCTGCGTATTGGTTAGCACGCAGCTCAGGATTACCTTGGCTTTACCGGCGCTATGTCAATGTGATCGTGAACGGTTCTAAACGATCCACCTTGATGGAAGATACCCAGGTGGGATCCAGCGATTTTGTGAAATCCTGGTGGTCGAATGATTCGGACGGTGACCTCTTCAAGATGCAGCCGTGGTTTGAATTCGATGATGGAACCGGGAATTTTTTCGGATTTCAGAATAATTCCTGGTGTTATCTGCAAAACTATCAGGGCGCGGACGGTAAACGGAAGATGGAGCGTTTCCGTTGGAATTGGCTTCCGCGTGGAGTCAAGGGTACGGCGAATAATTATACCAACGTTTTCAAACTGGTCGAGGTTGCGACCGCCACGAGCGATGCCGATTACGTGGCCAAACTGCAGGGGTTAGTGGATACCGATAATTGGCTCAAAACGTTCGCGATTCACCATGCGCTCGGCAATTGGGACAGTGTGGGTTACAATAACCAGCAGAATACCTATGCTTATAAACCGCCCCACGGACCCTGGCGTCTGGTCATGTGGGATTCGAATATTGTTTTTGGCAACTCCGGTTCGGACGGTCCTTCGGGTTTGCCCCTGACGAGCACCAGTGATTCCGTCATCGCCAATTGGTATTCATCGACGCCCGTGCTCGCTCGCCGATATCGGCAGGCTCTGTTGGATCTAATCAACGGGCCTTTCAAACTCGACCAACTGTCGCCGGTGCTCGATGCCAAGTATCAAGCCTTCCAGGAACATGGGGTGAATGCGGGCTCACCGAGTGCGATCAAGAGTTACCTCACGACGGCTCGTCGGGATATCCTCAAACAAATCACCAACGGAGTGCCCAATTTCGAAGTGTTAAGCAGCGCGGGCTTGGCCTTTGATCAGTCGCCCGCGGAGGTCACCATGATTGGATTTGCGCCCTTGGAGGTTGCGGTTTTTACCCTGAATGGAATTCGAATTGAACCCCAATGGACGGATCAGAATACTTGGTTGATCACGACCTCGCTGCCAACGGGAGTTAGTCATTTGGTACTGGTAGGATTGGATCGCAGTGGTCAAATCGTTCCGGGAGTTCGGGACGAGCGTACAATCCAGCTGTTACATCCAAAGGAACACGTCGCGTTTAGTGAAATTATGTATCAACCGACCGTGGCTCGCGGGGAGTATGTTGAGCTAGTGAATAATTCAACGAACACCCCGATTCCGATCGGCGGCTGGCGGATTGAAGAGTTAAATTACACCTTTGATGCCGGACTCATCTTCGGCCCTCAAACAACCTTGGTGGTGGCCCGCGATTTGCAAGTCTTCCAGAATACCTACACGACGCAATTCGTGGAACTGTTGGGTCCGACTACCCGAGGATTGTCTCCTCGGGGGCAAACCTTGCGTTTGACCCGCCCCATCCCGGAAAGCACTGCCCGAGAATTGATTACGGCGGTGACCTATTCAGCTCAGCCACCCTGGCCTGTGTTGCCGGCCAAGGGTGTGGCCCTCCAACTGCGTGAGGTTTCGGGGAGCGATGATGAGCGGGTGGGCAATTGGGGATTCAATCCGCCCACGGCGCCAGATACGAATGTGTGGCGGCGACTGACCGTCACCGGGCCCGTGACGGGAACAAACCTATTACTCCGCCTCTCCAGTTGGCCTCCGATCCTAGGTTTGCACGAATTATCGGGTCGCTGGACGATGGGCAATTCGGGTGAATTTGCGTCCGTTCTTCGGTTGGATCGAGGGCCTGACGGGACCGCCCGAGCCAATCTCGCCAGTAGTGCTTTGGACGAAGGAATCCTCATGGAGCAGGTATCTTTTGTGAACGGAGCCTTGCGATTCAAATACCCTGGGTTCGATTATCGATTCTCGGGCAAACTCTCCCCGGCGGGAGATCGCCTGACTGGATCTTATGGGGCCAATGGCAACCCAAACCCTCCCGTTACCTATCGGCGTCAAAATCCGGGCGGCTCAGTGCTGGTAGACGATGCTCAACTCGTGGCCGGATCAGATCCGAATATCGGGCCGAACCTTCTGACTGACGGCGGATTCGAAGGCGATTTCAGTGCGGACTGGTTGGCGGCGGGCGTTTATAGTAGTAGTGCGGCCGTTACCACCACTCCCCACTCCGGTTTGCGGACTTTGAGACTGGGTAGTTCCGGTGGCGGTGACGGAACGACCAACGCCGCGGTCTACCAGTCCTTACCTGGGCTCATTGCCAGCAACATTTATTCTCTCAGTGTCTGGTATCATCTGAGTACCAACGCGGAGGCAATAGTCGTGGGATTCGACGATCACAGTTTGCAGCTGGCCGCGGACGTACGCCCTCCGCCACTACCGCATCCTGAATATTCACCGGGGCTGCCGAGTACTGTTGTCCCCTTGCTGGAACCGTTGCCACTCATATTCCTCAACGAAATCCAACCCCATCCGTCTGGGTGGGTTGAACTTTATAATGCCAGTGATTTAGCAGTTTCTTTGAACGGATTTTTCCTGGTAGTAGGTCCGGGAATTGATTCAACAAATCGCTGGCCCTTTCCGGCTGACGCCTCGCTTGCGGCGCATGGGTTCTTGGTCGTGGGATTGGGAGTCGAACCGCCACGGCCAGGGCTTCGGGCGGATTTGAGTTGGCCGATAAATGTCGGTCAGATTGCATTAGTTCGGGCCATAGCGGGGACCTTTGACCTAGTCGATGTTCTTAAATTTTCGGACGTCCCGGAGGGTGGGAGTTTTGGGCACGGTCATGATGCCAGTGCTTGGGAGGACCGAGTCATCGCGGTGGCCACGCCTGGCCAGGGGAATCGCGTTGCCCGTTTGGCGGCGCCCCCCCGAATCGACGTGCGGATACCGCTTCATTTGAATTGGAATACCGATACCGGCCGGAGCTACCGAATTGAGCGGAGTGCCTCGCTCCTATCGGCTAAGTGGGAGCCGGTGACGACTCGTCGTGCGACCGGTGATGACGATTTCTACGACGACACCGCCCCGACCGAAGAAACCCGTTTCTATCGTCTCATCCCGTTGCCCTAACCGCAGTAGCCACCGCGGGTTGAGGTACACGATACCGCTTTCAAGCGTGTGATATGAGCGAAGGTATTCATTTTAGGCATTGGGGCATCTTGCCCTAGCCTGGTAAACCCATGGAGTCGGATCACCAATCGAAATCGTCGTGCTCGGGTCACTCCGGTTTCTAGGTTAAATGGGTTGAGGCAGTCGGCATCCATGGCGTGAATGGACCTACCGGGCTTTCATTTCAGCATTTGTTTTGCCTGGGCGCGGATAAAATGCTAACGGCGTGGCTAACTGATGAAGAGATTTATTTCGCTACTGGTGGGAGTCCTAATGATCGGCGGATGCGCTAGTGACCAGAGCCGTTCACAGCCCTTCGATCCTGTTCATCCTGTCTAAGATGTAGACGGTAATTGGACGCGAGGACTCATCAGGCCTAGCTCCGTTTTGTCGCGATTTTCTGGGAGCGTCGGCCTCTGTGCCGTCGGGTTGGCGGAATTGGATTTGGGCAATATCTGTCATTCAACCTATGGAATTGAGGGAATTTGCGGAACGGGTGCTTTTTGGCACATCGATCGAGGAAAAGCTGCGGAGCCCCGGCGCGGTCACGGATGAGCGGCCGGGTTTGTCGATTGGCTCGCCGATGTCGCCGGGGCGCCCGGCGGAATTGGGCTTTAAACCCGCGACGTTCGCCGGTCGAGCGTCGGAATTTCCGGGAATTCATCGCCTTGAACAAACGGCGGAACGAGGTCGTTTACTCCATTTCTTCTGCAATCACGAGTTGTTGGCCACGGAACTGATGGCGTTGGTGCTTTTACGGTTCCCGGAAGCGCCCGCGGCTTTTCGGCGCGGCGTTTTTGAAACGTTGAAGGATGAGCAAATCCATACCCAGCTCTACGTGGACCGAATGCGCGAGTGCGGCTTTCACTTTGGTGAACTCCCGGTGAGCGGGTACTTTTGGCGGGCGGTTTCGCCCATGACGAACCCGCTCGATTTTGTGGCGAGATTGAGCCTGACTTTTGAGCAGGCAAATTTGGACTACGCCCGGCAGTTCTCGCAGACATTCGCCGCCGTGGGCGACGGGGTTACAGCCAACTTGTTGGAGCGGATTTATCGGGACGAAATTATGCACGTCGCGCACGGGCTCAAATGGTTTCGACGCTGGAAAGAGCCGGGACTGAGCGATTGGGAGGCCTATTGCCGACAGTTGAAGTTTCCGCTCTCACCCAGTCGCGCCAAGGGCGGTCTTCTAAATGTGGACGGGCGCAGGGCGGCGGGATTGGACGCTGAATTTATCGATGAACTCAATGTCCACGCGCAGTCCAAGGGGCGAACGCCGACCGTGTGGGTTTTCAACCCGTTGGCGGAGGGATTTATGTCCGTTGGCCCCGGTTTTACCCCCGTGAAGGCCCAGGCCGAACTGGTGCGGGATTTAGCCAATTTACCGCAGTTTTTGGCCCGACAGGAGGATGTCCTTTTGGTGCCGCGACGTCCGTCGGTCGGGTTCTTGAGCGGTTTGAAACAGGCGGGTTTTCCGCTGCCGGAATATGTCGAGTTCGACGCGGCGGGTTTGCCTGCGAAGAGTCCTTTGCGGGCGCGAAAATTGGGCGGATTTCGGCCTTGGGCTTGGGGACCGGACAGCATGAAGTTGTTAGAATCTTGCTTTCGGAAAATGACGACTTGTCCGCTGATTCCTGAGGATTGTTTCAATCCGGCGATGGCGGCGTTGTATTCCAAAGCGTGGAGCGCGGATTTTCTCCGTCGAGCTTTGCCACTGTTCGCGGACTGTACGTGGTTGTGTTCGGCGGGGGAGGTCGGTGTGGCCGTCACGTCCTTTGAATCGGCGCTGGCGGAGATCGTCGCCCTTCGAGCGAGGGGACATTTTCGAGTGGTTGTCAAGGCGGCTCACGGATTGGCCGGGCAGGGGATGATTCGGCTTTGGGAACCGGAGATCCTTGAATCACAGCGCCGTTGGATTGCCGCGGCGGTGGCGGGCGGTCGCCAAGTGGTGGTGGAACCGTGGTTGGAACGAGTGGCTGATTTTTCGGTCCACTTTGAACTCGAGAAAGACGGCTTGAAATTGCGCGGTTACGCAGGTCTTCACAATGATGCTCGGGGCCAATACGAGTCCAATTGCGTAGGTGGCGATCACGGCCGGAAGCCGCCCGGGCCGGTGGTGGCGGCGCTCGGCAAGGCGGGCATGGTTCCCATCCAGGTGGCCCGGCTCTATGTCGAATTGGGTAGATTGCTGGAAGTGGAGCTGAGGGCGAGTCGTTATCTGGGTCCGATCGGTCTGGACGCTTTTGTCTATCGGACGGCGACGGGGGAAATTCGACTTAAGCCCATCGTTGAAATGAATCCGCGCTATACGATGGGACGACTGACGCTGGAACTGATGGCGCGGGTTTGTCCTGGAAGCAGGGGAAGGTTTCGATTGGTTCGGCGCACTGAGGCCCGTCGTGCGGGTCACGCCGATTTTCGGAGTTATGCCCGGGAGCTGGCCGAACAGGCGCCGGTGCGGCTGGAGGGCGAGCCAGTGGCGCGGATCCGGAAGGGGACGGTGGTGCTGAACGATCCCGGGCAAGCGACGGGTTATTTGGCGGTGTTAGAGGTCGAGCGGGCCCATTGATGGATTCATTCTCGCAATCGCAACGGAGGACTCGACGGCTCTCAGTTTTTGTTGCATGGTCCGGGGAATGAAATCCCTCGTTTGCGTTAGCGCGATGCTTGGACTCGTCACGATTGCCCTTGAGGCGGCCACGCCGGTGGTCTTGTTTGATGGCAAGACATTGACGGGCTGGGACGGTGAAACCAACCGGCTTTGGCGGGTTGAAGGCGGTGAGATCGTCGGGGGATGGTTGACCGAGAAGCTGCCGCGCAACGAGTTTCTGGCTACGAAAGGGAGCTATACCAACTACGTGCTTCGGCTCAAATTCAAACTCATGGGAACGGAAGGATTCGTGAATTCGGGTGTCCAATTTCGGAGTCAACGGATGCCAAACGATTCCGAAATGATCGGTTACCAAGCGGACATTGGAGAGGGTTGGTACGGTTGTTTGTACGATGAATCGCGGCGGAACAAAGTTTTAGCGAAACCGGACGATGCGACGGTGAAAGCGGCCGTCAAATTGGGGCAATGGAATGATTACGAGGTCCGGTGTGAAGGGGCACGAGTGGTGCTTAAACTTAACGGAATTCAAACGGTGGATTATACGGAATCGGATCCGAAGATTCCACTGGAAGGCCGGATCGGACTTCAAGTCCACGGGGGCGGAAAGACGGAGGTTCGTTTTAAGGATGTCCGGTTGGAGCCGCTTCCGTAAATTTCTGCCGCAGGGTTTCGATTCGGCGGCGATTAGTTCCGAGATCGCTATGGCCCACGCGTGACGCCGAGCGGACGTGAAGGACATGGCCGGTTTCATCGGCCAAGAATTCAAGGTCATCTTTGAAGCGAAACAGCGCGGAGGTGGCTTGAAATCGGAGGTAACCCGGGCGTTCCTCCAATAAACGCATTCTGGGCTGAGCGAGGACCATGACCTTCAGTCGAGCGAGCTCAGCGAGGGCAGTTGTTCCTTTCCCGCAAGTGAGGGCGGAAATTTCGCTGGCCCCGGCGGGGTCTTGGCTGCAGACGCAATTGGGCGAGGCGGGGCAAGGTTGGAGTCGGCCCGATAGGGGGCCTAGGGTAGGGGCGGTACTCACCCAACTAATGAAGGCCAACACTCCGGCCCCGAGCAAAAAGAATGCGCCGAGGAACCGAAAGATGCGGTATCGTTTCATGACCCCACAGTAGCTTACCATCCGCGTTCACCACTGTTTCCTTGGTTGACTGGTATTTGATCCTCAGTCAGGTCGGGAGCAAGCAGGCCGCGGCCCCGCCCTCGACCTCAGCCACACCCGTTACCACGAGAAGGCCGGGCTGGCCGTGTTCTGCCCCGTAACGAGCCGAGTGAAAGGCTACCCTTTTGAAATGGCCGTCCCCGCCGGTCTGCCGGTGTCCGGCGTGGTGCTGTGCGAGCAAGGCGGTTATGACAAAGAATTCATGGGTGCTGGGGATCAAACCGGTCGATGGTTGGGGATGTCTTCTCCGCATTCCGGTTCGGATTGCTCCGGGTTCTACCGTGAGCGTGCGACTTACCAAAGCCGCGGCCGCAGATGTCGAAATCCCAAACGGCGTGCGGGCGAGGCGACGGTCCTTCTCGCCTTTTTTACTATTTTATCGTTCGCTCTTTCGGTGAGCGTGAGTGCGGAGGGCTATCCCGAGGTGGTTGCGAGTTTCGGAACCACTCGAACTCTGAGTGGAGCCCACCATGCGAAGACTCTCAATCCGGATGGGACCTCCATCAACTTTTGGGCCTCCGACTTTGAAGGGCAACCGGCGGTCGGGGTGAGTTTGTCAAATCCTCACATCGCCGCGGCCGACGCTTACGGAAACGTTTACATCGCCGATAAAGCGGGGCAGGCCATCCTGAAAATTTCGGCCGACGGAACTATCCATACCTTTGCCGGTACCCACGTCGTTGGGTTCAACGGAGACGGTCCTGCCCGGGCCACGACGCTCCAGATTAGCAATCCCAACGGGCTCTACGTCCTTCCCAACGGCGTCGTTTTTTTCCTGGACCCCGGCAACCATCGGATCCGGCGCGTCGACCTGGACGGGCAAATGACCACGGTGGTCAACGATCCTGATCCCAATTGGGCGCCCTCAGGTCGCGCGCTCTGGGTCAGTCGGGATGAACGGATCATTTACTACACACACGAATATCCGCCAGTTCCGCCGAGCCTTGTTGCCATGGGTGCGGTGGTTAAAAAATGGACGCGTCAAGGGGGCATCGAGACCGTGTGCAATCAGGCGGTCGGCTTTGGGAATCCGGGTAACATCGACGTCAATCCGATCGATGGTAAGCTCTACGTCACGGATCGAGGTGAGGAAGACACGACCAAAATGAACCAGGGCTTGTTTCGGATCGATGGAATGAATCAACGCACCCGTATGACAGGAGATGCTTCGAAGCCCGGGTTTTCGGAGGGAAAGTCGGCCATCAAGAGTTTCATTGAGGAACCACGGGGAATCGCTTTCCGAGCCGATGGTTCGTATTTCATCTGCGGACATCGGGATGGCAGCGTGTGGTTTGTCGACGTCGCGGGAGGACTTCACCAGTATGTGAATGGCGCCGGAAAGAAGGACAGTTATCTCCTAGCCGATGGACAACATCCGCCCTTAATCGACAAAAACTACATCTCTCAACCTCGGTCCGTAACGTTGGCTCCAGACGGTGACCTCCTCATTGTGTCGAACGATAGCGGCTATGTATTCCGGGTAGAAAATGTCGCTCCTGCTGACGTCTCAGATTTAAGGCTTCGCGTGGTCGGGACAGCCGTAGAACTCAATTGGAAAGGCGTCTTGGGGCGGGGCTATCGAATCGAACGGACGTTGGATCTACGCCCCGGAACCTGGAGCCCGGTCACAGCGGTCGGAGGTTCGTTCGGGACGACAACCTACCAAGACTCGTTATTCCTATCTGATTCGCCTCGATTTTACCGAATTCTACCGGCCTTGTAGGCGGTCCCTTCTTGTGCGTTGTTTCATCTGAAAGATCAGTCAGGACGCTCGCCGCTTGCTCAAAGAACACTCCAATCATGACAAAAAATTCATGAGTGAATGGCTCTGAACTTGCTGCTAGTAAGAGATGCTTTTCCGAATTTCCGACTCGGTTATTTCCGAGTGTCACTGGGGTCGAACGCTCCCGCGGCTCTTAGTAGGGTCTGCTCAACTGAGGATTTCCGGGTGAATCGCTCCCGCCAGCGGTGGTCGCTATTCTTAGCGGTGTGGTGCGCCTGGGTCGCTCGTGACGGCGGTATCGCGGCGCCGGTTCTTGGGCCGTGGCAACCCCTCTTCAAGGGCATTGATCATCGGCTGGCCACGAATTTCAACCGCAGCCCTGACTTTGATATTTTAATGGTCGCAAACGCGCTCCGAATCGATCTTCAAGATCCGGATATTCGACTGTTTTCGACACCGCGTATCGCCAACTATGAGGCGAATGTGCGGGAGACCGCCGGCCGTACGGTGAGCCGGTTCTTGCAGGTGAATCACCTCCAGGTAGCGATCAACGCCAATTTCTTTGATCCGAGCGAGTACTATTTGCCCGAAGGCACCGCGATGGCAGTGAAAGGATTGGCCATTAGTGATGGCCTTCAGGTTTCGTCCGCCACGGGATCGGTCCCCGTCCTGATTGCGGA
>JAYVTS010000156.1:0-2700 GCA_043788645.1 Verrucomicrobiota bacterium | reverse complement strand
GTGGTTTCGTCAGGATCAATCCGCATTTCTTGCCAACGACCGCGGCGATCTGCATTGGACCTGGCCATTTCCTGATTTGGGTGAATTTCTGGTGGCCCGGGGAATTCCGTGGTCTTTAGGTCCACTCGGAGTAGCCACTTGGCATCCGGCTTCTCGCCATCCTCAGGGGCGAACTTCCCAGACTCTTCAATTTCGACGTTGGGATGAACTCCAAGTGATTGAGGTTGATGCTCAAAAAATCACGGTCGGCGGCCGTCCGTGGTGGATCGCGGATACGCCGGTGGAAGCGAACCGATTGACCGCGCTGTTGCGGCGCTTGGTAAAGCTCGATCCCTCTGCTCGTGCTGCCGCGATCACGGCGGAACTGAATTCAACGTTCAATGTCCAATCCATTCAGGGCCGGATCGAGGGTACCCGAGTGGGGCTTCAATCCCTGCGGGGGTTGGCGAGTGGACTGTTCCTTTTGCTGTTTGGGGTTGGCCCGGCGGCGGTGTGGCGGTTCGGCTGGTTACCTGCCTTACCGCTCGTCCTGGCTGGAGTTTATGTCGCGTCGGGCTGGATTGCGTGGCTGACGGTTCGCCGACACCGTGACTGGTATCCCGAAGTGCCAGAAGAACGATTCAAACTAGGATTGCTTGCCGCACTTTCGCCGGTCACCGCGATCCGGTCGGGCGACGTCCTTGGACGAAGTCGCGTGGAGAATTTTGAACCGATGGCGGTTGCACTGGTGCTTATTCCAACCGCAATCGCTGCCGCGTGGGTGGCTGCGTGGGCCCGAGATGCTCGCTATCCGCGTCTCCCGGAAAATCCATTTCCAGTCGCTACACCTGGGGCGGAAACCGTGGTGTGGTTTACCGAGCAATACCGTCAATCTGGGGAAGCCGCGATTCGGGCGGCCGGGCTGAATCCTGCGCTGGGTCGCCAGCCTCCGGCTCAGACCGAAAGAGTCCACCTGCAGTATTGTCCTCGGTGCCATGCCCAATTCCAAGGATCGGCCATCGCATGTCAGTCGTGTGGAGGCCGGGCGCTCTTACCTCTTCCCCAGTCCCGGCCACTCCCCTAGGGTCGCCTAACTTTTTCGATTCATGCCCAGTGTCTTCATCAAGACCTACGGTTGCCAAATGAACGAGCGCGACAGCGAAGCCGTCGCGGCTTTGCTCGTCGGGCGCGGTCATACACTCGCCCCGAGCGAGCAAATGGCGGATGTCATTCTGTTGAACACCTGCTCCGTGCGCGATCTCGCCGAACAGAAGGCCATTGGAAAAATGCAAAAACTGCTTTCTGTGGCGCGGAAACAAAAGACGGGGCAAAAGTTTGGGATGCTGGGTTGCATGGCCCAAAGCCGCGGGGCCGAGCTGATTGATCAGCTTCCGGGTCTCAATCTCGTGGTCGGCACCCAGAAATTTCATCATACGGCTGATCATATTGAGGCGATCCTGTCTGGTGCGGCTCGCCGCGTCGTTGACACCGATGCCGAAGCGGGAAGTCAAAATGCAGTCCGCGATCATTTAGTGCTCGCGGATTCGACGGCCCGTCCGGGGTCGTTGACGCCGAATTCGGTGCCGACCCAGGTCAAAGCGTTCGTCAGCATCATGCAGGGATGCAATCAGCACTGCACGTTTTGCATCGTGCCACAAACCCGCGGCGGTGAACGCAGTCGGCCCATCCAGGAAATTGTTGCCGAATGCCGTGCGTTGGTGGATCGGGGTGTGAAAGAGGTCACGTTGCTGGGCCAAATTGTCACCAGTTATGGCAAGCGGGACTATCCGATACGCGACGGTCGGAGTGCCTTTGTTCAGTTGGTTGAGGCCGTTCATGAACTCGATGGATTGGAGCGAATCCGGTTTACGTCACCGCATCCCAAAGGTTACGGACCGGATCTCGTAGCGGCCTATGCGCGGTTGCCGAAGCTCGTCGAAAACGCCCACCTGCCAGTGCAATCGGGCTCGAATCGCCTGCTACAACTCATGCACCGCGGTTATACCCGAGAGCGATATCTTGAGATTATTGCGCAGCTTCGGGCGGCTAGACCCGGCATTGCGCTGAGTACCGATTTCATCGTCGGTTTCCCGGGTGAGGCGGACGCTGACTTTGAGGAAACCTTGAGCTTGGCGCGAACGGTGGAGTTTGACATGGCGTACGTGTTCAAGTACTCGCCTCGTCGAGATACGCCCGCCGCGGTGCTACCGGAGCAACTTCCGAAGGAGGTCATTGAAGAGCGCCATCGCCGCTTGTTGGATGTCGTAAATGAAACGGGGCTTGCGAAGTATCACACCCTCGTCGGTCGAACGGTTCAGATTCTTGTAGAAGGCCTTAGCCGAAAGAATGCCGCTCGGTACGAAGGGCGTACCCGTTGCAATAAGATTGTCGTATTTGACGGAAATGAACGCCATCACGGGCAACTGTTGGATGTCCGGATTGAACGCGTCGGAACATTTACTTTGTACGGTGACCCAGCGATTATTGGAATGGATGAGTCACTCACTGCTTAATTTATTTGTCTTTCAGTGATCATTCTGTCTTGTCCCCCACCGGTTCTAACGTTCCTAGTCCGCTGATATTTTTTGCATGAATCTGTTTGTTCTAGTTTTGGGTTTGGCGGCGTTGCACGCCTTTCCTGGGTTCCTCGCGCTGACCACGCCGACACCTTTCGGCACGTCGTTGCGCAAATTTTCCCGCAATGTCCCTGTGGGTATGATC
>JAYVTS010000155.1:0-16190 GCA_043788645.1 Verrucomicrobiota bacterium | reverse complement strand
TTGGGCCCAAACGGAAGGATGGGGCTCGGCCGATTCGGGGGGTGCCCTTGCCGGGGATAAGCGTCATGCGGGATTTGAGGGTCGATACCGTCGGGTAGGGCGCCGCTTTGGCGCTCCTTCGGATACCAAGTTTAGGGTTCAGCGTGACGGGTTTTCGATTATTGTCGGCCTACTTGATGCCGCTGTTCGAGAGAGTCTTTTGGCGGTCTTGAGCCCGATATCTGGGCCGGGACGACGGGGTCTGCTCGGCTCGCCGATTATCGCCTCTTTTGCTCACTCGGAATCGCTGCTGAAATGGGTTCGTCCCCATTTATCAGGTGAACCGAGTCCAGTACGAACCATTTATTTCGACAAATCTTCTGACTCAAATTGGAGAGTTGAGTGGCATCAGGATTTAACTCTGGCTGTGCGTTACCAATTCGAATCACCCGGCAATTGATAGTAAAGCTCTCCTCCAGGCCCGGATTGGGTACACCGTCGCCCTGGAAATTCCATGGCAGGCGGATGAGGCGTCGGTCTACCTTCACTTCCGATTGACATTTTTCGACGACCGTTTTGCATTTTTAAAATGAACTCTTCAAAAATTACGACCTGGGCCGGGTTTATTCTACTGTTGGCGAGCCAAGCTTCGATCCAGACCTGTTCGGGCTCGCAACCGTTGCCTCGGAGTACTCCGGAGGCGCAAGGCGTTGCGTCTTCGGGAATTAGGCTCTTTGTCGAAGCCGCGGACCAACAGGTTAAGACGATGCACAGTTTTATGTTGGTGCGGCATGGATTCGTCATTGCGGAGGGTTGGTGGAAACCCGAGTCCGCCGAAAAACCTCACGTTCTCCATTCGCTGAGCAAGAGCTTTAACTCAACGGCAGTTGGGCTGGCGGTGGCGGAAGGGAAATTGAGTATTGATGATCCCGTATTGAAATTCTTCCCCGATGAGGCACCTGCCACACCTTCCGAAAAACTAAAAGCGATGCGGATTCGCGACTTACTAACAATGTCCACGGGACACGATGTCGAGGTGAAATTTACCACGAATGTCCCCTGGGTGCAGACCTACCTCGCCCATCCCGTGCCGCATAAACCGGGGGCCCATTTTCAATATAATACTCCCGGAAGTTATATGCTTTCGGCTATTGTTCAAAAAGTGACGGGCCAGACCGAACTCGATTATTTGCGTCCACGTCTGTTTGAACCGCTGGGCATTGAGAATCCGGATTGGGGAGCCAGTCCTCAGGGAATTAATTTCGGCGGCTGGGGGCTGTTTCTTCGAACTGAGGACGTTGCGAAGTTTGGCCAGCTCTATTTGCAGAAGGGTAAATGGAAGGGGAAACAATTGATCCCGGCAGCCTGGGTCGAACAAGCCACGTCCAAACAGGTTTCCAACGGGAGCGATCCCACGAAGGACTGGGATCAAGGTTACGGATTTCAATTCTGGAGATGCCGTCATGGGGCCTTTCGTGGCGATGGCGCCAATGGACAATTTTGTGTCGTGTTGCCGGAACAAGACGCGGTCATCGCGATCACGGCCGATACGCGAGATCTGCAGGCAGAACTCAACGTGGTGTGGGAACAACTACTTCCGGCATTTCATCCAAAACGGCTACCGAGTAACGCAATCGAACAGATGAAACTCAGGCAATCCTTAGTAAATTTAGCGGTGCGCCCGTAGAGCGTTTTACGCAAAGAGGGAGAATTTCACACGAGGGCCCGAGAGCACAACGAGGGATTTAAATTTAGATCGAGCAGGGATTTTGCGCTGAACGAGAGCTGAGACAGCGTTTGAGCTGAGTTTGTCCGAAAGAAAATCCCCTTCCTTTGAGCCTCTGTGTCTTCGTGTGAAAACTCTTGGTGTTAGCGCGGGGGCGAGTTGGTTGCGCTACGTCCTCCACCTCCCCGCGGTCGATCGGTGCGCGGTGGTTGGGCGACGAAGAGTTTGACATCTTGGGCTGCCTTTGTTTCCACCCCGGGTTTTTGGAGGAAGCCGAGATCCTTGAACCAATCAATATAGCGATCCTGCCAGGTGCCAAAGGGAATTCCGTTCCGAAACGTTAGCCCACCTGTCATTCGGCTGCCGTCACTTAACGGGTCGCCCGGATGGCGGCCATTCCCGTAAATGTGCATCTCGACATTCGGCACGCTGGCATTGAGCATGGCGGTAAAGTATTCATTGGCCCAAAGGGCGTGGATTCGGTCCCCGGCGCCCGCGCAAACAATGAATGCTGGCGGCACGTTGTTAGGAATCGGCGGAGTGGCTCCCCGGGAAAACGGCGTTGGGCCTGGATAAATAATACCGACAAAATCTGGGCGCGAGGTAATTCCGGCCAAGGGATCATCTGGACTATTATTCTTTTTATCGAAGTCTTCAAAGAACACTGCGGCGGGTGCGGAGAGTTCTGCGCCCGCTGAAAAACCCATCATGCCGATTTTTTTTGGATCTAGATTCCATTCTTTCGCGTGGGCGCGAACGAGGCGGATGGCTTGAAGCGCATCATTGACGGCATCGGTTTTCGGTTCGTAGCCATCGTGGCGAAGGCGATTTCTCAAAATGACCGTGTTAATGCCGTAGTTAAAAAAATAGGAAACGAAATCTGCGCTTTCGGTGCCAACGTTGAGTGTATTGTGTCCTCCGCCAGCGGCCAGGATGATCGTTGCACCGGTATTGAGGCTAGTATCCACCGTATGGATTTCGATGGAAGGATTATGAATATTGACGATGCTACCGATGCGGCCCGGGACGGCCTTACTCAGATTGTACTGCTCGGCCTCCTGAACGCGGTTCGTTTTGAGAAAGGTTGAACCGGGAGGATAGAGTGTCACCACCACGCCCCCGGGCAGAATCGGCTGGGGCGCGTACGGAGCGTTGTTCGTGGGTCCCGGCATCGGAATTCCTAGTGGGGACGGCAACGCGGCCAACGGAACACCGGATGCCGATACAATGGGGGGTGAGAGGTTCGTTGCCCCGAGCGCGCCGACGACTGCGGCGGGGGTGTTTCCGGAGTTTTGAGCGAAGGTGAGCAGGGTGGTGCAGTGCAGAAAAATGGAACCGGAAGTGACGAACGTAGCTGTTTTCATGGGGACAACGCGATAGATACCGTCCGTCCAGCGTGCGAGGTAGGCCCTGGAGGACAAGTATTTTTTGATCGGTGGACAGCAACCTTGATCTTTGGGGCCGATCCCTGAACGAGCTTCCAATTGTTCACCGGGGTGCAATTCTTCAGGTCCAGCATGTGGAGTGGTGCCCCGGTGGGGGTCAGGCTTTTGGTGTGTTGATCGACCCAGATCGGAACCGCCAGGAGTCGAGTTCAGGGGACTCGTGGAATTCCGCTTTCCAACCCGATCCCATCGCCATTCATGCTTGCTGCGGCTCGGGCGTGCCTGATTTTGTGGAATGCGTCTGGCCGCAATTCCTCCGGTGTTCTCTTGGGCCTTTTTTAGGTGTTGGGTTTTGGCAACGTGGTCTCTTGGGCTTGCTTCGTTGGTCTTTGGCCAAGGGGCCGAGCCGGTGATCCTTTCTGGGATCCTTGCGCCGGTGAATCCGATCCGTATTGGCAGTCGCGTGGAGTTGTCGGTGTTTGCAGTCGGTGATTCCCCACTCTTTTATTTTTGGTTTCGCAACGGCGAATTGATTGAAGGTATCTCGGATCCAGTGATCGTACTCGATCCTTTTGACGAAGGAATGTCAGGAAAATATGACGCGCTGGTGATTAATGAATTTGGCTATGGAGTGGCTTCCACAGCGGAATTGATTCCCGATATTCGTGGGTTGCCGTTTACTGATGCGTTTGATGCCCGGGCGGGTGGCCAAGATGTATTTCCGAATCAGGTTTTCGGCCGAGAAGGGAGCGGGCGCGGCTCCAATGTGGGAGCCACTTTCCAAGGGCTTGCAGGGGAACCCGATCACGCCCTTTTCCCAGGCGGACGTTCGGTGTGGGTCACCTGGACGGCAGACGCGACAGGCATCGCGACGTTTGGGACGGAAGGGAGTGCCTTCGATACCGTATTGGCGGTTTACGAAGCACGAGACCCGGTACGCCCGACGCTCGACAACCTGGTCGAGGTGGCGGCAAATGATGACAGTGATTTCGATTCCGACAGCGGACTTGCCGCAAAACCTTCGAGCCAAGTATTATTTAATGCCCGAGCCGGGACCCGCTATTTCATTGCGGTCGATGGCTTTGGAATAGCAGGGGATACCGGACCATCCCTGCCTGAATTGAGTGAATCGGGAAACATAGTCCTTTCGTGGATTCTGGAGGAAACCAAGGAGCTAGTGCCGGATTTTATCAGTAGTTTTTCGGACGAGAACGTGGATTTAGGAGGATCCCTATCCTTTGATGGACGTGTCGAGGCGAGCGGGGCGACGCGGACCGAATGGCAGTGGTGGTATGAGGACCAACCGCTGGCGGGAGTGACTACTTCACAACTTAATTTACAGAACGTTTCAAGAAATCAGGTGGGTACCTATTTCTGTGAGACGCGAAATGTGTATGCCAATACCACGCGTTCGGCGCGATCCACCGCGGTGGATGTCCAGATTGCAGAACGGAGCGACGGGGTGGATAAAGGATTGCAAGCGGAAGATCGGTTTGTGGACGCTCGCCGTGCTCGAATGGTGGTTCCGAGAAGAGGCGGGGCACCCGCTGCGGCGCGGGCGAAACGGACTGGTCACCTGGAAGGATTGGCCGCGGGTTCTTCCGGGTCGCAGATTTTTTCCACCAAAAATGCAAGCAAAGAATCCGGGGAGCCTATTCATTGCGGGATCGGTGGGGGTCGATCCAAATGGTTTACCGTCGCTCCCAATGTAGACGGTGTTCTCGTGGCGGACACCCAAGGGAGCGATTTTGATACCGTATTAGCGGCCTACGTCGATACCGGGCAAGGGGCTGGATTATTTGATGGGTTAATCAATGTGGGTTGCAACAATGATGCACCAGGATTGGGGAAGGCTAGTCGGGTGGTACTGCCGGTTCAGGCAGGAACGGTCTATTTCTTGGCGGTGGACGGGGTTCGAGAGGCGGCCGGAATTGCCCAGTTGAATTTTTCGTTACAGAAGGCGCTGGTGATCGCCCAACCGCCGTTGACGCAAAATGCGACCGTGGGTAGCGCGGTCACGTTGAGTGTGGTGGCGAGTGGCGCGGGATCATTAAAGTTTCAGTGGCGCAAAGCGGCACAACCCATTCTTGGTGCGACTCAAGTAGAGTTTCGGATTGCCGCCGTCGCGTTCGCTGATGCTGGGGATTACTCGGTGGTCGTAACGGATGATCTGACTTCAGTGACTTCGGCGGTGGCCAAGCTGACGGTGGCGGACACCTCGGTGACGAAGCTCTCGCTGATTCGCACAGCGGGGACGACCCTTCTGCTGCGCGGAAACGCGTCGGCTGGGGAGATCTGGCGAATTGAGTCGAGCCGGGATTTCCGAAATTGGGACTTGGTCGCTGTGGTCACGGCTTCGGCTGCTGGCTTTGAAGTTCAGCAATCGAATGCCGGTGCGAATGGATCCGTGGTATTTAGAGCCGTGAAGCGTTAGGCGGCGGAATTGATTCTTTCGATGGCGCGGAGGTCGGTTGGCAATGTGCTTGGACAATCCTTTGGATTCAGCGAAACACGAGGACATAATGGTAAATAGCGTTGAAGCAAAACGATGAGATAAAAAACCTCCATCCGCCACCGGATGGAAAAGCTTTGACTGAGGTTTCCCGACAGGACTGCGTTGACGGCCCCGGGGAGCTGAAAGCGATCCACCGGGTGGGTCATCACCTCGGCAAACTGTGGTTTATACCAGTTATTCACGAAGCGTAGATAGAGATTCATCACGCGGTTTATCTTTCGTTCGTATTTCTTGAATCCCGGGGCGCGCTGGGCGGGTGTGAGGAGTGCTTGGTGGAGTGTTTTTGCGGCTTCTTCGCCGGACAGAATTCCCAGAAAAACGCCGGTGCTGAAAATGGGGTCGATGAATCCAGCCGCATCCCCAGCGAGCAACCAACGGGCACCCGCCAGTCTGGTGTTGCGATAGGAATAGTCACTCGCTGAATGAACCTCGGTGACGCGGCGCGCCTGTTCCATCCGCCCCCAGATTTGGGGCTGTTCACGGAGGGCTTCTTCCAGGATCACTTCCGGTGTTTTTTTGAGGGCCTTGAAATCCGCGAGATCCATCACGAGGCCGATACTCATTTTGGTTGGAGTCAGAGGAATCATCCAGAACCAACGATCTTGGCCGCGGATGAGGCGGATGAAGGTACCGGCGAGTCCCTCCGATCGAAGGACATTTTCATAGTGCGCAAAGACGGAGAATTTCTTGAGGTTCTCGTAAGTCTTTTTGAGTTTGAGGAAATTCCCAACCACCGAACCGCGCCCACTGCAATCCAGCAGATACCGAGCGCGAAGTGGCTTTACCTCAGATTCGTAGCGGACTGTGAGCACGACTTCGTCCGGTCGGAATTCCAAATTCTCGACCGTGTATCCTCGCAGGACGAGGGCGCCGTTTTCCGCGGCGTGATCGAGCAAAACTTGATCGAACTCTGACCGGGTGACTTGGTACGCGTGATCGTGTTTGGATTGAAAACCGTTTTTAAAGAGCACCCGAGTGCTATTGGAGCCGCAGGAGGTGGTGATTTCTGCGCCGTATTTCGGTAAGAATCGGGCGTCCAACTTGGCGATCAATCCGAGCCGTTCAAAGGCATCCATGCTGTAAGGAAGTAGGGATTCGCCGATCCGGAAACGCGGCGATTTTTCGCGCTCAAAAACCACGACCCGGTGGCCTTGGCGGGCCAGGAACGTTGCGGCGGTACTGCCCGAGGGTCCGCCACCAATAATCGCCACATCATAAAGGGACTCCATGCGTCGGTAAGCTTACAGGGTGTCTTTGGGCAGGACAATTTTGCCGCGACGCAATTGCCATGAGGTCCATCTGGGATAAGATTCTGGACATGAATTCGGCGCGCCCGGAGGATACGGTTCCCTACGATGTCGTGGTGGTGGGAGGAGCACTATCCGGTGCCGCAACGGCGCTGCTACTATTGCGTCAGAATCCGGGGATGCGACTGTTAATCGTGGAAAAGTCCGCCCAACTGACCCGTCGAGTGGGGGAAGCCACGGTCGAGGTCAGTGCTTATTTTTTGGGCCGGATTTTGGGGCTGACCCAATACCTCAATGAATCGCACCTACTGAAACAAGGGCTGCGTTTTTGGTTTGCGAACCCGGACGTCACGTCGCTGGGAGAAGCGAGTGAATTGGGCGGGCGTTATCAAGTGCGGTTGCCCTCGTATCAGCTGGATCGGGCGACCTTTGATGAAGAAGTGCTTCGACGTGCTTGCGCGGCGGGAGCAGAACTCCTGCGACCTGCGAGTGTTTCCCGCGTCGAGTTGGTGGCGGGCGGTAACCAAATCCTCCAGGTTCGCCACGGCGAAATGACGACCACGGTGCGGACCCGTTGGGTGGTAGATGCCTCCGGGATGGCGGCGTTGTTGGCGCGGCAGGAAGGTTGGTGGCGGTCCAATACCGATCATCCCACGGCCGCCGTCTGGTCTCGCTGGAAAGGTGTCAAGGATTGGGACAGTCCGGAGCTGGAAGTCAAGTATCCAGAATGGGCACGGGCGATTCATAGCGTACGGAATACAGCCACGAATCACGTCATTGGCGATGGCTGGTGGAGTTGGTGGATTCCCCTCAAAGGCGGGGATGTCAGCGTCGGGGTCGTTTTCGATCAACGTCTCGTTCAATTCCCACAAACCGGCGGGCCGTTGGGTGAACGATTAAAGAATTTTCTACTTCAACATCCGGTGGGGCGTGAGATGCTGGCGGATGCGCAATACGATTCGAGCGATGTGCATTGGCGGCGCAACTTGGCCTATTCTAGCACGACCTATGCGGGAGACGGTTTTGTGCTGGTGGGCGACGCGGCGGGATTTCTGGATCCGTTCTATAGTCCGGGCATGGACTGGATTGCCTTTACCGCTAGTTCTGCGGTGGAGCTGATCACGGCCCAGCGCCGCGGTGAAGTCATTGCCGGACGGATTGTCCGGCATAATCATGATTACGCCACAAGCTACCGTTGCTGGTTTGAAGCGATTTATCAGGACAAATACGAATATCTTGGCGAATGGGATTTGATGAGCCTCGCGTTCCGGTTGGATTTAGGACTCTATTATCTGGGGATTGTTTCCCAGCCCTTTAAGTTGGGTCCGCGAGCGTTATTGATCCCGCCCTTTAGCGTACCGGTATCTAGGCCTGTCTTTCTGTTCATGCGAATGTATAATCGTCGCTTTGCGCGGATTGCCCGGCATCGCCGTCAAGTACAGGCACTTGGCCGGACGAACCGGAAGCGTCGGTGTTTGATTCCCGGATTTACGCTCAGCCGCAGTGATGCCACTCGGCTAGTGGGGACCTTGGCGAAGTGGGCTTGGCTGGAAATGACCGAGGGGTGGCGGTCATGGGGACGACGTGCTGCCGACAAGTCAGGAGGCCTCCTAGTGCCGGTATCCAATAGGACCGGAGAATCGGCAGCCAGTGGAGGAATTTAGTTTCATGCGATAATTTTCTTCACGACGTTGCCGTAGACGTCAGTGAGCCGGAAGTCGCGCCCGGCATAGCGATAGGTCAGGCGTTCGTGATCGAGCCCCATGAGGTGAAGGATCGTGGCGTGGAGGTCATGCACATGGACCGGATTCTCCACCGCGTTCAGGCCAAATTCATCGGTCGCTCCATAGGTCATCCCTCCGCGAATTCCACCTCCTGCGAGCAGCATCGAGAACGCTGTGTGATGATGGTCTCGGCCGGCTTTTTGGTCTTTTTCGTTCTGCGCATAGGGCGTGCGTCCGAATTCACCACCCCAAATCACCAGCGTGTCATCAAGCAATCCGCGTTGTTTCAGGTCGGCAATCAACGCGGCCGTCGGTTGATCGGCGTCATGACATAGTTTCTTATGACCGTCGTCGTGGTTTGAATGGGTGTCCCAGGGTTGATTGCCGCCGTTGACATAGTAGACCGACACAAAACGCACTCCGGACTCGACGAGCCGACGAGCGAGGAGGCAGGATTTGGCGAAGGGCGAATCCCCATAGGCTTGGCGTACCTGCGCTGGTTCGCGACTAATATCAAAGGTCTCCATGGCCTCACGTTGCATACGAAACGCGGTTTCCATCGCTTTTATCTGACCGTTCAATTCGGGATCGCCGTCGTGTTGAGCGAGATGCCGACGATTCAACCGGGCGAGCAGGTCAAGTTGTTCCCGCTGTTCGGATTCGGGCACCTTTGAATTACGGATATTGGCGATTAACTTTTCCACCGCCATATCAGCGGTGATGACGCTGGTGGCTTGAAATTCCGCTGGCAGGAAACTGTTCGACCAGAGGGCCGGTCCGACGACGATATTGGGGGTGGGTCGCAGGACCACGTAGCCGGGCAGATTTTGATTTTCACTGCCGAGCCCATAGAGCATCCACGAGCCGAGTGAGGGTCGGATGGGTTGCATATGGCCGGTGTGCATGAGCAAGAGTCCGGGCTCGTGATTGGGTACGTCTGTATGCATCGAACGGATGACACAGCAATCGTCTATCAACCGACCGATGTGAGGCAGGGACTCGCTCACCTCGATTCCGCTTTGGCCGCAACGATGGAAGGCGAGCGGCGAAGGAAGATAACCGGTGCCGCTGCTTTTTTTGAACAGAGTTCCATTGGGTTGCTCGCCTTGATGGGTCCGCAGGGCGGGCTTAGGATCGAAGGTATCGATATGAGACGGGCCGCCGTTCATAAAGAGGAAAATTACTCGCTTAGCCCGCGGCGCGAAATGGGGGGCGATCACGCCGTCGCTGGTGGGCGCTCCTTGCATTGACTGAGGTCCCATTAGTCCGGCGAGGCCGAGGAGGCCGAAGCCTGTCGTCATGCGACCGAGCATGGCGCGGCGGGTGAGACCGGAGCGGGTCGGGTTTAGGGTCGAGTTAGTCAACATACCAAAGTTCGTTGGAAGCGAGAAGAAGCTGGGCGTATTGCTCTGAGCGCGATAGTTCGCCGTGAAGCGGCTTCACCAAAAATTCGTGGGCAAGCTGGAGTTCATCGACGTCGGGTTCCCGATTGAAAAGCCAGTGGTAAAACTGTCGTATTTGCGCTTTTTCGTCGGAACCGGCCTCGGCGGCGACTCGGGCGGCGAGATGTTTGGCCCGGTCCATTAGAAAAGGGCTATTCAGAAGAAACAGCTTTTGGATCGCGGTCGTAGTCGTCCCCCGTTTTTCGGCGTGGACATTGGCGTCGGGATAGTCGAATTGCATCAAGAGATCGTTCAGCTTGAGGCGACTGATCCGGGCGTAAACGGTACGTCGATGATTATCGGGCGCTTCCAGTTCCGTGGATTTGCCGCCTTGAAAATCCAATTCTCCAGCGTGGAAAAGGACCGTATCGCGCCACTGTTCAATGGACAAGCGTCGGCGGGGCATGCGCGCAAGAAACGCATTTTCGGGATCCGCCTTTCCGCCGGTTGAAGCTTGGCGGAAAGTAGCGGAAAGCAGTAGCTCGCGGAGCAGCGCCTTCACGGACCATCCTTGATTCATAAAACGAACCGCGAGGTGGTCGAGTAGCTCTTGATTGATCGGCGCCGTGCCCGAATGCCCAAAATTGCTCGGCGTCGGCACCAATGGCCGACCAATGAAGTCGGTCCAAATTCGGTTCACCATGACTCGGGCAGTGAGTGGGTTGTCGGGGCTGGCAATCGCCACCGCCAATTCTCGTCGCCCGCTCCCCGCGGTGAACGGCAGCGGTTCGTCCTCCGACAAAATCCGCAGGAAATGCCGTGTTTCGGTGGGTCCCTTGCGATCCACATTGCCCCGGAGAAAGACGGGGAGGTCTTGCGCTAAGCCTTCCGCGACGATGTGCAAGGTATCGGCTTGGATGCCGCGGAGGGGCGTATTCCCCTTTTCCTCTCGGCCGTTGGGCGCCTGATTGACCATGCGACTGCTCGCAAAGATACCGGCCAGCGCGTAGTAATCGCGAGTGGGAATGGGATCGAATTTGTGATCGTGGCAGCGTGCGCACGCGACGGTTAGACCGAGCATCGTGCGGCACACCGTGTCGACGCGGTCCTCCCATTCATCCGCCTGCACCGCAAGTCGCCCGCGATCATAGTACTTAGGACCCAGTCCGAGGAAACCCAACGCCGCCAAATCGTCATCGCCCGCCGCCGACATCCGGTCTGCCGCGAGCTGAAACATCAGGAATTGATCATAGGGCAGGTCCCGGTTGAAGGCGTGGATGACCCAGTCCCGATAGTGCCAGGCATTGCCGTAGAAATAGGTGGTATCGTCTCCAACCTGATGGGCTTGATCCTCGGCATAGCGCGCCAATGGAAGCCAGAGACTGGCCAAGTGTTCGCCAAAACGCGGCGAGGCTAACAAACGATTAACGACGCGCTCGTAGGCCTCGGGGTCCGGGTTCGTAAGAAATGCAGAGACTTCTTCCGAGGTCGGCGGTAGGCCTGTGAGGGCATAGGTCACACGGCGGATGAGGGTGCGGCCATCGGCAGGCGAGGCGGGCTGGAGTCCGTGCGCCTCAACTTTGGCCAGGACAAAATAATCCAACGATGTCCGTGGCCATCCGTGGTTTTGAAGAATCGGCCGAGGCGGATCTACCGGTCGTTGAAAGGCCCAAAATCTGCGTTCTTTGTGCCAGTCGATCAAGGCGATCGGAGCGGTGGTGACCTCATTGATACTCGGTTCCGTGGCTCTTGCTGGGAGGGCCGTGGTGGCTCCGATAATGATCCCGTAGCACAGCACCCAACCGCCGACTAAGTGCCAGAAATCGCTGAGACGAAGCCCTGAAAGCCTGCGGGTCATTGTGTTAATGAGGAGCGTTAAGATACACTCGTTAAACGAAGAGACCAGTGCGGTTCTTCAAACTCCTAGTTGAGGATCGGACCCAAGGGCGCGTCCAAGTTTCATCGGGATTCGGAGGGAAGAGTTCCAAGAGGACGGAATGGCCTTTGCCCCCAAGCGAGTGGTAGCAGCCGGAGAGTGGACGGAAATTGAGTTGGAGGCGCGGACCGTACAACGCGACCCAACGCGTCAAGCTATCGAGTTGTCAGCCGGGATGTCGGAGCACAAGGCGTGGGGAAAGGTATTTTCCCAATTGGATACGACGCTGTTATGTCAAAAAGATGTCAGACACCAAATTTTACCTATTCGAATTGAGCGTTTTTGTATCTAGTGACAGGCCTGAATCTAGTGACAGGCCTGAAATTAGAAAAGCGACTCTCACCGATAAGCAGCCGACGCTTTCTTTCCGCTCCAGCAACGTCCCGGCCCGGCGCACACGCCCCACCAAGACTCATCCCTCGCGCTGCACGAGGTCATCCTTTCATCCCATCTTCCTTGATTCATTGTCAGACTCTGGTCTCCTGACTGTATGAAAATCACTGTCGATATTCCGGAGAAGGACATGAAGGACATCATGCGCTTCACCGGCGAAAAAAAGAAAGGCCCCGCCATCGCGAGACTCGTCGGCGACAGCCTAATGCTCAAACGCCGTCGGGAGCTTTCTGATGAGGTGACGTCCGGAAAGGTGAAGTTTGAATTTCCCCACTACGAAGCCCTCCAGCAACTCGATCGCAAAAACCCGTGGGACAAGTAATCGACACCCGCGTCTGGATCGATCACCTGCGTGAACGCACTCCGGAAGCCACGCGGCAGATCGCTTCTGTCGCCGTTGAGGCCGAGGATGCGCTGCTATGCGACCCGGTGCGCTTTGAACTCCGTTGCGGCGCTTCCCGTCGCGAGCGCACGCCGCTCTTGCGGCGGCTCGAGACGATGCCACTCCTGCACACTCCGCCGGCACTCTGGCACGAGGCCTCGAAGCTCGCGGCAAAAGCGTGCAATTCCGGGCTGCGGGTGCCTTCGATGGATCTGCTCATCGCTGCGCTTTGCATCCATCACGACGCATCCCTCACTACCTTCGATGCGCACTTCTCGGAACTCGCACGCCTCTGCGCGCTGCGGGTGAAATTGCTGATTCGGGCCGTATGATTCCCAAATCTCACTTTAGCCGGTCAATTTGCTCAGGATCTGCACCAGCCTTTCTTAGTACCCGTCATCCAACAACATCTGCCCGCCCACGACACGGGAAATGCAGTGATAAACCGCCGATGCCACTGCCAACTTGATCCGCGCCATTCGCAAATGTTTCTCGGCGCATTTCGCCAGATTTTAATGTCAATACAATTAACATGTAACTGTTTTGGGCGCATACGGCTAACGGAGGTGGTGCGGGCGGTGAAAGGGATTCAGTATCAGGCAGCGGCCCAGGCCGTGAAACGATTCGCCACGTCCTTGGAGAAGGACGCTGCCCGGCAAAAGTTCGTCTTGGAACTGCAGCGCCAGTTGTCACTAATTTAGATGCGACCCCATTGCCCGAGCCCATTGCTTCTTGCCCAGATCGTCCAAAAGCATCTGCCCTCACACCACTCGGGAGATGCAGTGATAGACCACCTATGTTCCCTCGTTTTTGATTCGCGCCATGCGCATAGCGTTTCCAAAGCCGGCGACCGGTTCCGGCTTGTCGAATTCTCGACGGATGAGAAATTGGTGGGTGAGATCTACAACAAATACCGATTCACGACCTATGATCCGAACATTCCGGGACAGCCGGAAGTTTTCTGGGGTTTAGCCTTTCGTGATGATTACTACGGGAACCGGTTTATCGAAGTGTTAGTATTGAATGTACCGAGGATATCGAGTAGTGGGCCACTTCTGACGCCACAGGGTAAGTCAGGCTTGGTCTTCGTGACCCACGGAACCGCAAGCGGTATTGACCTGCCAACCGAGAATCCTCGCGGCCTGGGAGAACTGGTCGATACAATTTCGGATTTCGAGGGACATTTCGGAAACGGAGAATGGGATGTAGCATCCATGGATTGGGCGAGATACTCAACCGGATTTGATCCATTATCAGAGGATTGGTTGTACAATGCCGCCACTTCAGCGCAAGTGGGAATCGGAATCGGTGAGAGCCTTGTGCATTGGATGAAAGCCAAGGGGTTTTTCTACGCTAGATTGCATCTACTTTCGCACAGTTCCGGTTCTTGGCTGGTCAATCGAATGATGCAATTGATGCCCCCGAGTACGGCGTCTCACGTTACCTTGTTTGACGCATACACCAGCCCGGCCAAGAACGATTGCAATTTGTTTTGTGGCCGTTTCAAGGCTGTACTGGGACAAGGAGCTGACGCGAATGACTTTGTTGAGCAATACCTCGATACATCGCCGACGTCCCCTGCCGGCACGGACGATTATTTGCCAATGGCGCGGAACTTTGACGTTACCCTGGCACGCATTGATTCGGCGCCAAAACAAACCTCGACTAGTGATCCCATAGCGGCCCACGCTTGGCCATACAAATGGTACCTGGAGACGATTCGTTACGCCGGCCAAGCCCGCTTACTAACGAGGGATCTGAGGTGTGCTGGATTCGCACTCTCGCCGGAGTTTCTGGATTCAAAAGTACCGTTTTCATCGGCTGACTCAACTTTAAAATTCCTCAAATTCAATAAGGACTCCCTCAAAACTAATACCGTCCTCGTCATTGCTGATTCGGACTGCAACTCTCTGGATCCGAGTTTCCCCGCATTCAAGATCATTCAATGGATGGAAAAAATTAAAACTAGCATTTTCGGTTCGTTCAAATTGATTGACGATGGTTCGGGTCCCGGACTTCTGATGGAGCTGGGTCCAACCCGCTACCGCGGATGCGATGCTCCAGCACATCATGAACCGAGGCCGGTTTCAAGGGGATGAAGGGCGCCCTTATGCGCATAAACAAATGTCGATGCGAGCATTTGGGACGAGCCTTGCGTAGATATTCGATGAGCACGCTGGCGGCCTCGTCGCTCAGGGGCAGCGGGAGCGTTTGCCGGGTCTTGGTTTGCCGGAGGTTTAACGTGCGGCGGCGCCAGTCGATGTCATCCAAAGTCAAACCCACCAGTTCGCAACTGCGCAAACCGTACGCTGCCGCCAGATAGAGAAGTGTGAAGTCACGCAGTCCGAAGATATCGGAACGGTTGATCGATTGGAGCAACGCCTGTACTTGCGTCCAGGGAAGAGCCCGCGGCAATCGCTCTTTCCGATACACTCGGGGAGTATCGATCTGCAAATGCAACGGTCGAGACAGTAATCCCTGCGCATGCTGCCACCGAAGGAAGGCGCGAAGAGTGGCGACGGTATGTTGCAGACTAAATCGATTATTGGTGCGTGCCGACTGGCGTAAGAAGGATTCGATCTGTGAGGGCTCGAGTCGCTCTAACCGATTTCGGTCATGATCCAGGCGGAGAAAATTCAAAAACGTTCGAAGCAGCCCGGCATGCCCATGAATCGTCGTCTCGGTCAATCCCCGGGTCTCGCGAAGGTAAAGCTTAAAGGCGTCAACCTTCACTTCCACATGACTAGGGGCTGGTGCCTCGCCCGGGGCCACCAAGTGGTGCTCACACAAAAATACGCTCCAGCGCTTCACTCACGCTCTTTCCATTCCAGTTAGGAGATATTTCTAGACCCACACACTCACAATCTTGGAGTCCCAAGGCGCTCGCCTTTTTGCGAAGCGTGCGCAATGGCACGCGCATTATCACCAACGCCTTCCGAGTGCCAATATCAATGGAACAATCGATCAGAGCAACCCAAGGCTCTGGCACTGGGGTCACCTGGTTATAGATCGCCACGCCCGCACGTAGCGTCCAATGGATGACGGAAGTGAAATGCGGAATCTTAATCGGATAGGGAAGCAATGGTTGGAATACCTTCAAAATTCTTGGCACCGAGCGGAAGGAAATGATTCCACGAATGAGGATTAGAATGCAGAGAACGCGACGGGAAATTAACGGTCCCTTCTTGGCCGAGTGATCGAGGGAGGACTCGGCGAGCAAGCTGCGTAGTTCCTCGTTTTCTCGGAGCAAACGCTGAACCAGAGCCTGATCGACTTTGTTCTGAGCCGCTCGCAACTGTTGACGCTGGGAGGTCTTCTTGAGATGGGCGACTTTGGAGTTGCGAGCCTTGGCCTTGTTTTTCCAATCGTCGCGTGATTTTTTAACCTTTAAAGGAGACACTTTTTTCTATTGAAAATGATAGCTAACACTACAGCGACATTGTGGGCAAATAGGAGATTGACTCCGAGCTCGGACGCATTTTTGGTTTTTTAGGTGTGGTTTTTGAGTTGAGATTTTCGGT
>JAYVTS010000154.1:0-6951 GCA_043788645.1 Verrucomicrobiota bacterium | reverse complement strand
GCGGTATTTTGCGGATGGCGCGGCGTTGGGAAGTCGGGCGTTTGTGGAGGGTGTGTTTGCCCAATTCAGGGACCGCTTCGGTCCAACCCGCCAGAGCGGCGCGCGAACGATGACTGGACTGGCGTCGGAGGGACTCTTCACCCTTCGGAAACTGCGGGTGGCGGTATTTGGTTGAGGCGCTTGTTTATTGAAACCTACTTCTGTGGGTCAGGAGGAGGTCGCCGGGACGCGCTCCCTACGCCGCTCGTGGGTGCCGGGGCGGCACCCACTCCTGGGAATTTCGGACTGGCCGGCGCGACAGTGCCGGATATAAAGAGCGGCGTAAACAAGGGACAGGGGTAATCAGATACCGGAGTTGATGCCCAGCCAACGGACCGGAACCCAGGTAGTGCTGTTCCTCCAGCAGGCCTCGCCACACCTGATAGTTCTTGCTCGAGCGACTGCCCACCAGGATCAATTCGATGGGGTCGGCTTCGCCCAGAGCCACCGGATTCAACTCCCTTTCGGGGCTGACTTTGGGTAAGGGCTGGGCATCGCGGGGGACGGCCGAGTTTCGCTTCAGACCCAAAGGCGGCTGGAGTTTAGCCAAGGAGATGACGCCCTCGGCGTGGAGTCGGCGCAAAATGGCCGCCGCCGACAGCGCTCAGTTGAAAAGTCATCAATATTCCTGTCCCTTGTCGTTGTCCCTTGAAAGTGCTCCACGCTCTCCCAGCGATGGTATTCGAGGAGGAACGGCCACCGGAAGTAGTTCGAGCGAAACCCGTACGGTCCCTTCGGTTTGAAAAAGCGGAGGCCCATTTCGACGCTTTGGAACTTTGCAAACTGGCTGGGCTTCGCGATTCAGCGATTGGGCTTTCAGCCCACCAGTTGGGTGGCTTCCTCGATGAACGCGTGCTCAAACGCGCTCGCGTAGACGGCGACACAGCCCGAGGGCAGCCGAAGTTGTCGGGCCGCTTTCCGCCAATCCACCACCGCCGCCAGGACCTCGCGGAGGATGGCCTTGGCGTCCGCCGCACGGAGCCCAAATCGCGGTGCCGCGTCCAACGCCACAGCCACACCGGGAGTTTCCCGTTCCTCCGTGACCGCGGTCTTCGGGGTCTGGGCACGGTCGATCGCCGGAACGGGATTGAGGTCGTAGGCGGGCGACAGCGACCAATGCCCAGCTGCGTGCATCAGGAATCCGTGGTTGCGGAAATGGTCGTCGTAGTTGCTCGCCAGGAGTGAAAAGAGGAGTCGTCGCCAGAGCTCGCGCAGGTCTCCCCGCACGTCGTCGCCAAACTGGCGGATGCCGTCGGCGAGAGGTCCTGGGCCGTCTCGGTTTCACCGTGGACGGCGTCGGCCGCGTTCAAAAGTGCGGCCAGTTGCACGACGGGCGGAATCCGCCCAGCACAGGCCGCCAGGAACGGGCCACTGGCATCGGCTCGAAAACGAAGTGCACCAATGCGCGAGGAATCATCGAGGGCCAGAACGTAGTCCAGATCCCGGTAAGGCTTGGATTCGAGGATATGATGGCGGACTGCACGCTCGATAAGGAGTCGGCCCCAGCGGTCCGGCCCGCAGTCTTGAATCGCACCAAAGAGGTTCGATCCGTGATGGGGACCCGGGCGGAGAGGCAGACCGGTGGGATCGATAGCGAAGGCTTTCGGACGCGCGAGCCACCCAGCCGCGTACTCGAACGTGACGGTCGGACCGCGACCGGCCGAATGGAGCACGCCAACCTGATGCGTCATTCCCTCCCAATCCAAATGCACCTCGACGCTCATAGCGTCTTCCTCCGGATTCGCTGCGGAAGACGCTCCTCATCCAGCTCGTATGGGATACCATATTCTCGCTGCAAACGAAGAAAACCGCGGATGAACGCAGATGAACGCGGATAGGAAAAGCTTCAAACATTCCCCAACGTACGCCTCGGGCAAGACCGGCGCGTGGGGCTCTCCAACTTTTGTTCCTCTTGGTGAGGTCGCACATCGACGCATTCACCATCCGATGAAAACCGGCCGCGCACGTCCGGGAGCACAAAGATAAATTTTTCTTTCGTGTAAGCATCCCGCAGGCATCCGGGTTGTCCACCGTGATCCACAGCAGGCTGCGCCCGGGAGAGGGAGGGACGTGCGTCACGATGCCCAAGCTTCTCGACGAGCAAGACAATGGTGTCAAACCTACATCATTGACATCTATCGGAAATGGTGAAGAAAGATACTCGAGTAAATCCGCAATTCACGCCAAACTTCGGGCGGCGGTCGGATTAACTCCTTCAAATGCAATACGCTTGAATGTCAATTGTGTAGGTTTGACCTCGTTGCCGCTCGCTCTCATGGGATGGCTCGGTGCCGCCGGGCTTGCAGCGTCCGCCGATCCCTCCGGAGTTCGAAGCTGGGACGTTCATCCCGGCACCGGAGGAAGGGTCGGCTTCACTCTCGTCAGCCCCGCGACGTCTGGCGTCCAATTCACAAATGTTCTGACCGGCGATCTTGCACTGACCAACGCCGTGGCCCACAACGGTTCGGGGGTGGCGTTGGGCGATGTCGATGGCGATGGGTGGCAGGATATCTATTTGTGTGGCTTACAGGGTCGGAATCGACTTTATAGAAACCTTGGGGCCTGGCGATTCGAAGAGGTGGACCCAGGCGTTGCGGCCTGCGCTGAACAACTCTCTACCGGCGCCGTCTTCGCAGACGTCGACGGAGACGGCGATCTCGATCTTCTGGTCAATGGCATCGCGGCAGGCACCCGATTGTTTCTGAACGACGGCAAGGGACATTGGACGGAGGCCGCCAATTCCGGACTGTCACGGAGCGCGTCAGCCATGTCTCTCGCCCTGGCGGACATTGATGGCGACGGTGACCTCGATCTCTATTGTGCGCACTACATCGACAACCTCTACCTCGCAGATCCGACGACTCGTCTGACCATGGGGCATTTGGACGGTCGTCCGTACGTGGCGAAGGTCAATGGCCAGGCAGCTGATCGGCCGCCCTGGAAGGACCGGTTTGAAGTCCTTCCAAACGGGGAAGTCCACGAACTTGCCGAGGTCGACGGGTTTTATCGAAATGACGGACGCGGTCATTTCACTCCGATTCAATTCGAGCCCGGCGTCTTCCAGGACGAGGAGGGCCACTTCATTCGTCCCTTCCGCGACCTGGGACTAGGCGTCATGTTCCGTGATATCAATGGCGACGGTGCGCCGGATCTTTATGTCTGCAATGACAATGGCACGCCGGACCGATTCTGGATCAATAACGGCAGGGGTCAGTTTCGCGAGATCGGACGGCTCGCGATTCGTCATGGCAGTCACTCGTCCATGGGCGTGGATTTTTCCGACATCAATCGTGACGGACATGACGATTTTCTAGTTCTCGACATGCTCGCGCGGTCTCACGCCGGGCGGATGCGGCATCCCGTCAACGTCGACGCGGCACTCGACATCCGCGAGCGGATCGATTCGCGGCCGCTCTTCAGGCGAAACACGCTTTTTCTCGGAAGGGCAGACGGTTCTTTTGCGGAGGCTGCCCTGATGGCTGGAATCGCCGCGACCGATTGGTCCTGGTGCCCCATTTTCCTCGATGTGGATTTGGACGGGTTTGAGGATCTCCTCATCACGAATGGTTTTGAACAGGATGTCTTGGACCAGGACAGCATTGACGCGATCAGCAAGCGCAAATGGAGTCAGGAACAATTAAAGCGCTACCGGGGAATTCACCCCAAATGGAATTCGGAGAATGTTTCATTCCGGAACCGTGGTGATGGGACGTTTGAACCGATGGGCGCGGAGTGGGGGTTTAACCATCCTGGCGTTTCCAACGGCATGGCGGTCGCGGACCTGGATAACGACGGAGACCTTGATGTCGTGGTGAACAATCTCAATGCCGTCGCAAGTGTTTACCGGAACGACGCATCGCCAGACCGGATTGGCGTAAGACTGAAGGGTGCGTCGCCCAACACCGAGGGTATCGGTGCCCGCCTCACGCTTTTTGGCTTTGGCGTCACGCAAAGCCAGGAGATGATTTCAGGTGGGCGCTACCTTTCAGGGGATCAGGCGATGCGGGTGTTTGCGGCCGGCAAACCATCCGAGGAACCACGTTGGCTCGAGGTGCGTTGGCGCAATGGTGAGGTCAGCATAGTGACGAATATTCTGGCGAATCATGTTTATGAGATTGAACAGACGACGGCCAACAAGATGCGTTCGGCGCCCAAGGAGCCACCTGGCACACCCTACTTCACGGATGTGTCTTCACTCCTCGGCCACGTCCACGTCGAGTCGCCCAGGGACGATTGGGCCGTGCAGCCCATGCTCCCTCATCGATTGAGCCGTCTTGGACCCGGTTTGGCGTGGCACGATTTCAATTCGGATGGTTGGGAGGATCTCATCGTGACGGCTGCGCCGGGCGGCAAGCTCGCGGTGCTGGCAAGTAACGGTGGCACGTCTTTTACCCGACTCGAAGGAGCCGACTTTGCACCCGCGGATCAAGGGGCGGTGGTGGGCTGGGCGGATGGCCGAGGAACCCAGAACTTCATCGTAGCGACGTCTAACCCTGGCCGACAGCCGGGCTCAGAAAGCCAGCTCTTGCTCTTTTCCCCGGTCGCAGCGCCCAAACTGCTGCCCGCGGGCCGGGATAGCGTGGCTGCCCTGGCCGTTGCGGATGTCGATGGAGACGGTGACTTGGATCTATTCGTCGGCGCCCAGTTTGTACCAGGCCGCTATCCGGAGCCCGCGTCCTCATCCGTCTGGCGAAATCAGGATGGTCAACTGATCTTGGACAAGGTGTTGAGCGCGCCTTTTCGGGCGGTCGGCCTGGTGAATGGTGCCACCTTCATCGACCTCGATGGCGATGGGGATTCTGACCTCGTGCTTGCTCTGGAGTGGGGGCCTCTGCGAGTTTTCCGCAATCAGAAGGGACATTTTGAGGACGCCACTGCAGCGCTTGGTTTCGCGGAGCATACGGGCTTGTGGACGGGCGTTGCCACGGGTGATTTTGACGGGGACGGACGCCTGGATCTCGTCGCTGGAAATTGGGGTCGCAATACGTCCTACGAACTGATTCAACCGTCAAAGTTGGCACTTTTCTACGCAAGTTCGAAAGACGATCCGAACGTTTTGATGCTTGAGGCATGGCAGAACGCTGGGACCTGGCTGCCTCTTCGAGACCGTACCTGGCTTGCCCGCGGCTTCCCGGACCTGAACGACCAGTTTCCCACGCATGAACTGTTCAGCCGGGCAACGGTTCGAGATATCTTCGGTCCCCGGTTTACGAAGGCCAGGATGCTGGAAGCAGCCGAGCTGGAGTCGGCCGTATTTCTCAATCGGGGCAGCCATTTTGAACGCATCCCCCTTCCGCCGGGCGCCCAATTGGCCCCGGTCTTCTCGGTAAACGTCGGAGATTTCGATGGCGACGGCATCGAGGATATCTTCCTGAGCCAAAATCGCTTTGGAACTGCCTTCAACCTGTCCCGCGATGATAGTGGTCAGGGCACCTGGCTTCGAGGGAAAGGAGACGGATCCTTCTCGGTGGTGGACGCTTCGGTCACGGGGATTAAACTGACCGGCGAGCAACGCGGTGCGGCCCTTGCCGATTTCAACCACGATGGGCGCGTTGATCTTGCCGTCTCTCAAAATAACGACAGCACCCGGCTCTATATGAACCAGCGCGCCAAACCCGGCCTGCGGGTGGTGCTCCAGGGTCCTCTTGGAAATCCCCAAGGTATTGGTTCAGTCCTCCGCGTCGACTATGGCGAAGGTCGCTTGGGTCCCATTCGTGCTGTCCAGGCCGGATCTGGGTATTGGTCCCAGGATGCAGTGGTTCAGGTGTTGGGCTTGGCAACCTCTCCAAGAAAACTTCAGGTGGGATGGCCCGGCGGGAGGCAGCAGACCCTTTCAGTGCCTGAAGGGCGCAGGGAGATCCAGGTGACGTATTGAAGAAGCTGCGAGGCTGAACCCTATGCGGGGTGCGGATGGAACGGTCGGGGCGCTGAGGAGCGGTCGCAAAAGTTGGGGCTGGACTTATCTGCCGGGGCGGCTGGAGCCGGTTTTCCTGCTCATCGCAAATCTTCTCCTGCCGCCAAACCGCCCACCGTCCAGTCCAGATTGTACGGTCCGTACGGTTTGGTATCGTTCATCCGGTTTGTCTTCACATACTCCGCATGGCTGTCGACGAACAGGAGCGGCCAGCCGCCCCGTCCGTGTGCCAGATTTTCGTCAAACAAATTACCTTTGGCGAGTTCGGCGAAACAGCTCATCACCGCCTTCTTCGAAGTCGAGCGGACCTCCGAGGTCTTCCGCGCCTTTAGTGTTGGCGCCTGCGAGTCGTCGTGATAGAATTGGTGATAATAATAATAGGAAAGCGGAAAGAGCAGATCGTTGGTCCGGACTCCGAAACTGGGATTGTCCTTCGTCCATTGATGGGCCCAATCGGGCGGTTTGTCAGCCGGGCAATTGTAAAACGCGCGCGAATTCGTGCTAATATAAGGATTGAACAGCTTTAGCACATCCACCAGCGGCATTTGCGGCCAGTCCCGTCCGGAAAAAGGAAATGTGTCCTGATTGTCCAGAGCGTAGAGGGCGAGGGTGATCCCAATCTGGCGTTCATTAGAGAGACAGCGGGCGGTCAGGCTTTTGATCTTAGACTTGGACAGGGCGGGCAAAAGCATCCCCGCCAGGATCGCGATGATCGCAATGACCACGAGCAGTTCGATGAGCGTGAAGGCGCCGCCGTGCTGCGGGCACTGAGGGTCGTCCGGTCGCCGACCAAGAGGGATGATCATGGGACAATGCGTGCCACTATTTCAAATGATTAGACGCATTCATAGGTGAATAGAAAGAATTGGTCAAGCTTGAATTGGCCGAGCCAGCGATGCCGTAGGACGCGCCCTTTGAGAATCAGAAGTCAAACAGATTGGGTTGGTTGGCAAAGAGGAGAGCGTGGAGGCGTCGCGGACCTCCTCGGGCATTGGTGA
>JAYVTS010000153.1:0-38589 GCA_043788645.1 Verrucomicrobiota bacterium | reverse complement strand
GCCAAACCAACGCCGTGAACACGGAACTGAGACGTGCTGCGGAATTCATCTCCTCACCCTACCAGGTCCGAAGGCGCCCGTCAGCAATAGGAATGAGATCGGCACAGAATTATTTTCCAATCGAACGATTTTGGTTCCCGTCGGTTGTCTCCGGTCGGCTTTGTCGCTATCCCTTCCGCGCATCACAGCTCATGTCCGTATTGGATTTTCTTCTCAACCTCGCCGCGCTGCTCTTGTGGCTCTCGTGGCGCGGGATCGGCACGGTGCAAGCCAGCGGCCCGGCCGGGACCCTGCTCGGTAATCTCAAGCCCGCTGATCGCCGTACCGCAGTGCGCCACCGTTATTTAATTGGGCTCTTTGCCCTGCTGTTAGGTCGTGCGGTGGTGTATCGGCAGTTCGGGCCGGCCTGGGATTGGAATCCGAGCTGGTCCCCCGGAGCGGCCAGCCTGGTGTTCCGCAGCGATCATTTTCTCCGCATGTTAGCCTGCTCGCTCTTGGGTTTTGGCTGGACTCTTTTCGGTCTTTTTGCGTCGATGTGCCTGGTCGCGGCGGTTAATCGTCCGCCTCAAGACAAAGACGGACTCACTCGCGAAATCCGCCGGAGCCTGGGTCTTTGGGCCAACCTGCCGCCGGTGATTTTATTGCTCTTACCCGTGCTCGTCTTGGGATTATGCTGGTTATTTCTCGGCTGGATTTCGGCTCAAAGCGGTTTGGTTCCCACGTTGCACAACTGGCAGCATCTGGTCCAACAGGCGGGCGTCGTGGGGCTGGCCGCCATCCTGATCTGGCGCTGGCTGCTAACTCTGGTGCTCGGGCTCTATTTTCTAAATTCCTACGTTTTTTTCGGAGCCAGTCCGTTTTGGGATTTCATTCAACAGACCGGCAACCATCTCGTTCGACCCTTCGCGTGGGCTCGTTTCGGTCGGGTCAACTTTCCCCCACTCTTAGTCCTGGGCTCGGTCTGGCTGGTGTACGGAATTCTCGGAACCGGATTTCCTGGACTCAAGCGTTCTCTCCCGGGGCTTCCGGCGTGGGTTGAAGCAGGCGTGCTTCCTCGGCTTTATCGTAGCTTGCCATGGTAAGGGTCACGACAAAATCCACGGCGAAAGGCCTTCCTCTGTTCTTACGGGAGCAAAATGGGGCCGTCGTGATCGCAATCAAAGCCCAACCGCGGGCGCATCGTACGGAAATCTCCGGAATACTTGGTTCGGAACTCAAAATCAAAGTCGCCGCACCTCCCGTCGATTCGGCGGCCAACGAGGCGCTGTTAATCTTCTTGGCCGAAACGCTGGGGTGCTCCAAGCGAAACGTGACCCTTTGGCGGGGCCAAACCAGCACCCACAAGCAGATTGCCGTGGTCGGGCTCACGGCGTCGCAAGTGGCGGGTGGCCTGTCTCGAAGGTAATTTCTCCTGACCCTCGCTCGAACCACTGGCCCGGCTCGCCCCGGGCTTCTAGCTTCCAGCGGATGTCTCACGTTACCGTTCCAAAAGTTCCAAAATGGCCGTTTTTGCTGGGCGATTTTTTACTCGTCGCGCTGGCGCTGGGTCTTGCGTGGCAAGTCCACACCGGGTCGCTCCGCTCCTCCAACACAACGCTGCTGGGAATCGTTGGGTCGGTCGCCTTGGGGGCTTGGTTACTGTGCCGACCGTTCCTCCGGGAGTATGAGGCCGCGGTCCAGTCCTCCGAGCGGACCGATCTCTCCGGGACCTTAGCCCAAATCAGGCACTTAGAAGGGGTCGGTCAGCAAGTAACCAGTGCCGCTGCCCAGCTCAACCATGCCAGTCAATCTCTGGGCCAGGTTGAAGAAGCGGCCCGCACGTTGACGACGAAAATCTCCGAAGAACGCACCCAATTCGCTCAATTTCTTCAGAATTTTAACGATCAAGAAAAGCAAACCCTCCGTCTGGAACTCGACAAACTTCGGCGTGGCGAACAGGAAGCCTTGCAAGTCCTGGTGCATTTGCTCGACCACACCTTTGCGTTGTCTCAGGCCGGATCCCGGAGCGGCCAGCCGGCGTTGGCCCACCAGTTGACCCAATTTCGGGCTGCCTGCTTGGATGCCGTCCGCCGCCTCGGCCTAGCCGCCCAAGAAGCCGAACCGGGGATCGGATTCAATCCAGATATTCACCAGACCCATGATGGTCAGGAAGTGCCCGCAGGGGTGCCCATCGCGGGGACCTTTGCCTGTGGTTATACGTTCCAAGGCGCGCCCCTTCGACGCATCGTCGTCCTGACTCAGGAAGCGGCAAGTCACGCAGATTTCCTAGGAAGCTTCAACCTAGCGACCACCCAAGCGCCCGCTATCACCGAACCTTAATTTTGTCATCGTCCTTTTAATTTCCATCGACCTCGTCGCGCAAAACGACACCGTCAAGTCAGCGGGAGACATCCGAAGAGATCCAACTCTCCGGGCCCGGAGGAAAGCCCTCTGATAACGCCCGCTTCCCGGCCCCACTGTTCCAGAACCGCGGGGTCAGGATTCGAGCACGGACCTTCTGTATTGGACATTCGCCCCTCGGCTAGGCAGGGTGACGTGGAGTTCCTGAATGGAACGACTAAATAGTGCCGGAGAGACGATTATGAATACGACAATTCCTCGAATGATCTTGCTGAAATTTTCCCCGCGCTGGCTGGGCTTGTGGATCACGTTGTGGGTCGGGTGGACGGAACGAGCCATCGCCCAAGACACCACCCCACCCCAGTTGGTGGCGGTGACCCCAGCCAATGAAGCCACCGGCATCGCTCGCGAGGCTCCCCTTCAATTAACCTTCGATGAGGCCATGAAACCCCAGGCTTCGGTGCTCTGGATTACTTTTCCGGTCACCATCGTTGACACTCGAGTGAAGTATGTCTGGAGCGCCGACGGGAAGGCGGTGAGTTGTACCTATCCTGGAGGTTGGCCTAAGGGGCAGACGATTGCTTGGGTCGCCCAACCGACCAGTGAAGGATTTCCACCCTTTCTTCCGGCGGTCGTGGGTTTTGAAGATCTGGCGGGAAATCCATTGGAATCAGGCGACCATTCAAACGGGCAATTTTCCGTAGTTAATTCCGGTGGTGGGACCGTTGGGCCGACCACCATTTCGACGAATAGCTGTGGGGTCATCACGACCAACCTTCCGGAGAACCTGATTTTTCTTTCGGTGAGTTCCACCTACAATCAAACGAACTCAGGGGTACCGACTCCTCAATTTGGCGTCGATGGTACCGAGGAACCGTTTAGCTTTTCTGCGGTGGCCTTTTTAATGGGAGGCGGCAGCGCGTCGGAAGTAAAACTTGGGTTGCCAAGTGGTAGTCAACTAACGATTTCCAACCGTTTCGGGTCGTCTTTTTATTTGGACAGCACGAATTCGATCGCTGCTCTGCAAAGCAAATATCCGGGTGGCAATTATCGGTTCCTGTTGCGCGATCCAGTGGGGTTGCCGGGCGAAATTGACGTAAATTTGTCGAGCCGAGTTCTGCCCATCATCCATGTCAGCAACTACGCGGAGGCTCAGGTAGTGAATTCTGCCGAGGCCTTCACTTTGAGGTGGGATCCTTTGAACGGGCTTGCCACCGAACCGCTGACGGTAACGATTGGGTCAGAAAATGGCGGAGATACCGTGTTTGAATCCCCCGATTTTGAGTGTCCGTTGTCGCTCAATTGCACCTCCACTGCCGTGACCATTCCGGCCAGAAAACTGTCGGCCAATACCCGGTACCGGGTCACCGTCAGCGTGGTCAAGGCGTTTACCTTCACCCAAATCAATTCGAGCACTCGAGCGGGTGCGTCGAAGCTCACTTCCACCATTTTGGGACTTCAGACCCTCGGCGGAGGCGGAACCGTGGTCCCTTTTACCGTCGAAGCCATCGACGTGGTGGGGAGCGGGCCCAATCTCTTTCGCGTTCATCCCGCGGTGCCGAAGCGAACCTACCTGCTCCAGTTCCGTTCAACTCTCGGAGACGCCACTCCGTGGACGCAGGTGGCCTCGGCAACCGCCACGGCCGCAACCCTGGATTTGAATCATACCGGTTTCGGGTCGACGGGATTTTACCGTGTGCTGGGCCAGTAGGCTGATCGAGCACGGGGGGCGCCCGGACAAGTTCCATGAGTCCCGGCGCACGCCCACCGTTGCCATTTTTGACAGGATTTACAGGATCGACAGAATCTACTGGATGGAGGCTACCACGGCTTTTGCGCCAATCCTGTTCAGCGGGTTGATCCGGTCTTAAAACAGGCGGTGCAATGGCTGCTTGACCAATCCCCAGTTTGAAGGCTTAGTCTGCGCCATGCAGTGGAGCGCACACTTGGTAGTAGTCCTCGTAGTAGGCGGGAAATCCGCCGCGGGGACTGGTCGCGCTTGAACAGGCTTTGACCAAAAACCCACGGCGACGGCCGTGGGATTTTTTTAGTCCCGGGTCGTCGCCGCCCAGAATGAAAGCAAACACATGAGCACAGCAGCACCAGCAGGCACCAATGCGATGAAACCCGCCGATACCAAACGCGAGGTGGCCACCGAACCGATGTTCGGACGGGATATTTTTATTAAAGCCCTCGAACGGGCGGGGGTAGAAGTCATCTTCGCTTACCCGGGTGGAGCGAGTATGGAACTTCACCAATCGCTAACTAAATCCAAGATCCGCACCATTCTGCCGCGGCACGAACAGGGCGGGAGTTTCGCCGCGGAGGGCTACGCTCGGGTGACCGGCAAAGCCGGTGTGTGTATGGGTACGTCCGGGCCCGGTGCCACAAATCTGGTGACGGCGATCGCCGACGCCTACATGGATTCGACCCCGCTCGTGGCCATTACAGGTCAGGTCGCGCAAGCCATGATCGGGCGCGGCGCTTTCCAAGAGACCGATATGATCGGCGTGACTCTGCCGATTGTTAAACACTCCTATCTGATTACCGATATCCGGGATATTCCGCGGATCGTCGCGGAGGCCTTCTATATCGCCGAAACCGGTCGCCCAGGGCCGGTGGTCATCGACTTCCCAAAGAATCTGCAACAGGCCAAGGTGATTCCCGTTTGGCCTACGATGGAAGAGGTGCGGAAGGGACTCCGCAGTTACAACCCTGCGCCGAAGGCCGACGAAACTGCACTGAACGAGGTGATTGGCCTCGTCGCCAATGCGGAACGTCCGGTGTTGTATGTGGGCGGCGGGGTACTGACGGGCAACGCGCACAAGGAACTCCTCGCCTTCGCCGAAGCGACGAATATTCCCGTGACCACGACCCTGATGGGTATCGGCGGGTTTCCGGAGACGCATCCGCTTTCGATGCGATGGCTGGGAATGCATGGCTCGGCGGTCGCCAACTGGGCAGTGAGCGGCGAGTTCAAGCCGCGGACGGATCCCACCGAACCGATGGTCCGACTCCAAGACGGGGCGGATTTATTGCTCGCTTTCGGCGTGCGGTTCGATGACCGGGTGACGGGCAAGTTCGAGGAGTTCGCCAAGCATGGAACCATCGTCCATCTCGACATCGATAAATCGGAACATAACAAGAACAAGCGTGCGCACTTAGCGATCCATGGCGACATCAAGGATGCCTTGGCGCGGCTGGGCGAGTTGCAGAAAAAACGCGGTGGGGTCCCGAAAAAATTCGAGCGTTGGCATGCGCAGATCGCGGAATGGCGGAAAAAAGGTTCGTTTCGCTACTCGGCGCCCGAGGATGTGGCGTCGGTCGATC
Source organism: Verrucomicrobiota bacterium (assembly GCA_043788645.1). Taxonomy (GTDB): domain Bacteria; phylum Verrucomicrobiota; class Verrucomicrobiia; order Limisphaerales; family UBA9464; genus CANIZL01. The sequence goes on along the minus strand of JAYVTS010000153.1, from coordinate 32,919 downwards.
ATATTCGTGACCATTTCAAGCCGGGAATGGAAAATGAGATCATCATCCCGCAGCTCGTCATCGAAATGCTCTATGAGTTGACTCAGGGTGACGCCATTATCACCACGGGCGTTGGCCAGCATCAAATGTGGGCGGGCCAATGGTATAAGTTCAAAGATCCACGGACCTTTATCACCTCGGCCGGTTTGGGTTCGATGGGTTACGGTTATCCGGCGGCGATTGGGGCCAAAGTGGCCGCGCCGCATAAACAGGTGATTGATATCGACGGCGACGGCTCGTTCTTGATGAACATCCAGGAATTAGCCACCGCCCACGTCGAAAAAATTGCCGCAAAAGGGATTATTCTCAACAACCAACACCTGGGAATGGTGGTTCAATGGGAAGACAACTTTTTCGACGGTAACCGCGGCCACACTTATTTGGGCAATCCGGATGACCGGACCCATGTGTATCCCGACTACGTCAAAGTTTGCACGAGCTTTGGGGTCTCCTGCGAGCGAGTCTATTATCGCAAGGATCTCAAAGGAGCGATTCAAAGAATGCTCGACTCCAAAACCGCTTACATTCTAGACGTTATCACACCGTACACGGAGCATGTGCTTCCGTTTATTCCCGCGGGCCGCACCGTGGCGGATATGCGGTATTAAGTACTTTGAGCAAGACTCGCGGGCCACAAGCGGTTGATCCCCTCAAAAGCACGGGATCCAACCGCGGTCCGTAGGACTGTTGGAATTGGCCGCAAAGAAACGCAAAGAAACGCAAAGAGCTCAAAGAACGACAACCCTCGTCTTTTGGGTTCTTTGCGTTCTTTCCCGGCTATTATTGTTCAGGATCGTGGTGTCTACCGGCGAGGCAGGTACCACGGGCGAACATCCACGGCCTCCATGCCGGCCGCACGGATGGATTGCAGACCAAGGTCGGTATCTTCGTAGGCGCGACAGCGCCCTGGTTCGACCCCTAGCCGCCGGGCGGCTTCGAGGAACGTGTCGGGTGCGGGTTTCGGGTGGACCACATCCTGACTGGTGATCACGACGTCAAACCAATCGAGAATGCCCAGCGCCTCTAATACCCTCGGAATGGTTGGGCGCGAACCCCCGGTAGCAATGGCCATGGGAAGTCGACCGCGACTGACTCGAGCCAATTCTACCACGGGATCGATCGGCTTCACTTCGGGCAGGAATTGGAGATAAAGTTCTTCCTTCTCGTGCGCGATCACCTGCGGGTCCAATCCTTGAATTCCCTGCTCCTCAAAAAGCATGGCCAAAATATTTCGCCCGGGAACGCCGCCCAGCGCGTAGAAGCGTTCTTCAGTAAAGTGGAGGCGGTGGCGGCGCACGGTTTGCTCCCAGGCCCGCCAATGGAGCGGCATGGTGTCGGCAATCGTTCCGTCACAATCAAAGATTAGGGCTTGGGGAGGCATGAAAGCGGGGAGCAGAATTTCCAGGGCAAGAGGTCCGGGCAGTAGGTCTAAGATACCAACGAGGAGAATGGAGAAGCCTGCAAAAAAGGGGCGACAAAGAGACGACGGATAACCATGGGATTTCGAGTCCGCTCGCAGATTATTCGGTATTCAATCGCGCTAGTTTTTGCTTCACTTCATCGGCGGCCAGGGCGTTGAGAACGGTTTCTAGTTCTCCGTTGATGAAGGCATCAAGATTGTAGAGCGTGAGTTCAATTCGGTGGTCCGTGACTCGGTTTTGAGGAAAATTATAAGTCCGGATTTTTTCGCTTCGTTCTCCCGTGCCCACCTGATCTTTTCGGTGGGCGGCATATTTGGCGTTCTCGGCGGCCAATTTTTGCTCCAACATGCGTGAGCGAAGAACCGTCATCGCTTTGGCTTTGTTTTTGTGCTGCGAACGTTCGTCCTGGCAGCGGACTTCTATCCCGGTGGGTTTGTGGAAAATGCGGACGGCGGAATCGGTGGTATTCACGCCCTGCCCACCGTGGCCACCGGCTCGGCAGACATTGATCTCTAGATCTTCCGGCCTGATCACGACGTCCACTTCTTGGGCTTCTGGAAGGACGGCCACGGTGGCGGTACTCGTGTGGATGCGACCTTGGGCTTCGGTGGCCGGCACCCGTTGCACTCGATGAACGCCTGATTCGTGCTTGAGCCGCTTGAAGACGTTGTCGCCGGTTATGAGGAAAATGACTTCCCGAAAGCCCCCGAGATCGGAATTACTCGAATCCATGGGATCGAGTTTCCATCCGCGCCCTTCGGCATAGCGCTGGTACATTCGATAAAGGTCGGCGGCAAAGAGAGCACTTTCGGCTCCGCCCGCTCCCGCACGGATTTCAATGATCGTGTTTCGAGAGTCCGTCGGGTCGGGCGGGAGCACACCCTGTTGTAGAATTAGACTTTGTTGCACCTCGGCAGCCTCGAGTGCAGGGAGTTCTGCGGCGGCCATCTGGCCAAGCTCGGAGGTAATTCCCTCGCTCGCTACGAGTTTGCGATTCCCCTCGAGTTCGTCCCGCAACCGTTCCCATTCTGTGCCGGCTTCGACCAATACCCGGAGTCGAGCGTGTTCACGGTTCAATTCTTGACCGCGTTGGGCGTTCGCGAACGCATCGGGGGCGCTGAGTTGCGCCTCAACCTCCGCAAAACGGGTTCGAAATCGGTGAAGAAAAGGAGTGAGATCCAAGGGGCTGGGGAGACGGACGAGTGATGAGTGTGCGGAGCGCGGATCCGGGGAGGCTCATTCCATGTTGCCTCAACAAAAACAAACCGCCCGCCGGATCGGTCCCAGCGGTGGGCTCCGAGCGGCGGGCGGTCATGGGGCGGTCAGCTACTTCTTCTTGACCGACTTAGCGGCCTGGGCGGCTTGGGCGGCCTGCGTCTTGGCCAAACGCTGTTGGAACTTATCGACCCGACCGGCGGTATCGACAAAGGTCTGTTGACCGGTATAAAACGGGTGACTGAAAGCACTGATCCCCATAAGGACCAGTGGGTATTCCTTGCCGTCCTCCCATTTCGCGGTGAGGGAGGTGCGGGTACACGAGCGGCTGAGGAAGGCCTGCCCATTCGCGGAGTCACGGAAGATGACCGGGCGATAGTTCTGGGGATGAATATCCGACTTCATAAAAACGAGGGCGGAGGGTAATCACCCTGATCCGGGCAGCAAGGGTTTTCGGGCGGTGTTTCATTCAACCGAGAAACCGGTTTTGGTGTTGCCCCGTTGCTGATCGGTCCGCGGTTTCCATCGGCGATGCACCCAAAACCAGTTCGCAGGATCGCGTCGAATGGCGGTTTCAAAGGCCAAATTGACCGTTTGCATAATGTCCGCTGAGGCGCGTGCCGTGCCGTTGGCTTCAAAAGTGGGAATGGGTGGCCCGAATTCAATCCGCCATCGGCCGGGCGCAATTCGAAAGCAAAACGCGGTTTGCAACGTGGCGCGATAGCGCTGGGCGAGCACCGCTGGGGCGGGATTCGTCGAGCACGGTCGGCCAAAAAATGGGAGCCAAAGACCCTTCGCGCCACCGTGTTGATCGGCCAGCAATCCAAGGATCACCCCGCCACCAAGTAGGTATTCGCGCAAAGCCCGCGCTTCGCTGGTCCGCTCAAAGTAACGGCTGCCTGAACGAGCCCGCAATGCGACCAGGAGTGCGTTGAGAGCCGGCGGGCGAAGGGCGCGGTAGGTGGTGGCAATTTTCCAGCCGTGCAAACGATGGGCAATCCGGGCGTACAATTCAAAGTTGCCAAAATGGCCCAGTGCAATGACCAAATTGACCCCTTTTTCTGTCGGAATCGGCAATGAATCGGCCCCGACCACTTCCAAGACCGAGTCAAGTTGGTCCGAAGTCAACGCGGCCGTATGGACCGCGCTGGCGTAGTTCTCGCCGAGGCGTCGAAAGTTTTCTCGGGCCAGGCCGCGAATTTTATTGGGAGATAATTCTGTTCCAAAGGCAGCGGTTAGGTTTGCGAGGGCGATTCGACGGTGTCGTCCCAGGAGCCACCACGCCACTTCGCCACCGGCCCGCCCCAGCCGGACCACCCCCATTAGCGGCAGATGTTGGAGGATCCAGAGGAGGACGCGAACCGGAAGTGTCAGGAGGTATCCCATGGATTTTGCGACCGAATCGGGGTCTGCTTCCGTGAACTTCGGTAGAAATCTCACCAAAGAAAGGGCGAACAAATAGACCCCGAGACGAGTCCACCGGCCTGATTACTTGATTCTTATGAAACACTGGCCCTCATTTTCCGCCCGCGCGGTAATCGCGATTTCGCTGCTATTACCGGGCTTTTTACGGGCGGATACAAAAATCGTTTTACTTGCAGGCGTACCGAGTCACGCACCGAAAGAACACGAATTCCGCGCCGGCTGCCTCCTCCTCGCCGACTGGTTACGGACGGTGCCGGGAGTCAATCCGGTGGTGGTGAGCAACGGTTGGCCGACGGATCTTGCGGTTTTTAACGGCGCAGCGGCAGTGCTGATGTATGCGGACGGCGGCACCGGGCACCCCGCGATCCGTCCAGAACGACTCAAATTCATGGATGGATTGGCGAAGAAAGGGGTGGGAATTGGGGCGGCTCACTACGGGGTGGAAGTGCCAGCGGGCGATCCTGGCTTCGCGATGTTACGTTGGACTGGCGGATATTTTGAGGCGTTTTGGTCGGTTAATCCCACCTGGCGGGCGGAGTTTGTGAACTTGCCGGTCCATCCGATTACCCGCGGGGTCAAACCCTTTGGCATCGAAGACGAGTGGTATTACCACATGCGATTTGCCCCGGATTTGAGGGGGATCACGCCCATTTTGAGCGTCGTTCCGCCGACCAAAACCCTCGACCAACCCGATGGTCCTCACAGTGGAAATCCGTTTGTCCGGGCGGCGATCGCCAAAGGCGAGTCTCAGCCGCTTTTATGGGCTTTTGATCGGTCGGCAAATCAAGGCGGAGGTCGCGGATTTGGGTTTACTGGCGGGCACTATCATGAAAACTGGGGAAATCCGGAGTTCAGAAAGCTTATTTTGAACGCTTTGCTGTGGGTGGCCCAAATTGAAGTTCCGCCGGGAGGGGTCGAAACTTCCGTGACATCGGCGCAATTGGCAGCCAATCTCGACCGGAAATGATGGGAAACCGTTCTGATTTGGATTGCGATTCGCCCGGTTGGTGCGTATCCTTCCGCTGGTGAACAACTTCCCTTGGAAAACTGGATTGACTTTCAGCTATAAATTTCTAGGATCAGTCCGGTTACACACCATCAGCTTGGTTTTACCATGAAGACTCCTGTCGCTTTTTTTCGCTTCGCAATCGTCGGCGTAGCGCTCGCCCTCTCGGCGCAACTGGCTCGTGCGGATGCCGGCAAGGCTGAAGTCACGGCTGTCAGGGGCACGGCCTCCATCAACGGTGCTGCTGCTAAACGCGGTGATACCGCTACCTCTGGCGCCGCTATCGTAACGGGCAACCGTTCCTCGCTCGACCTTTACCTCGACGTGAATGGTCCCAACATCAGCATCGGTGAGGATAGCTCAGTCACCCTCGACGAACTCACTGCCGACACCACGGGGCCTGCCCCGGTGATCACCACCAAGGTCACTCTCAAAGAAGGCCGCGTCTCGGGTTATGTTAAAAAGAGTGCTGATCAATCCGTTTACACGATCAGCACCCCTACGATCACGGCCGCAGTCCGTGGTACCAAGTACATGGTGACCGCGGATGGTCATCTCTATGTTTGGGAAGGTTGCGTAGACGTGATATTCCTGGGCACGGCCGGTGGCGATGACCGGTTCAAGAATACACATTTCCAAGTGTGCGCGGGTCAATCGTTCGATCCTAACATCCCGGGAGTCGTTGCCAACCCGCTACCGGAACCGCCGATTGCCGTCACGCCCCGCCTGAACATTCCTCCGGTCGGACCCGAACGTCCGGTGTCGCCGGTACAACCGGGCCCGACGAGTACGACCCAAGAGTGATCAGCAGCAGTGTTTCATTTTTAACCCAGAGCGAACCACTCGCTCTGGGTTTTTTTGTTTGTGTCCGCCGTTTATTTGCGTCGTTTGTGGACTACACTAGGCGGTCCGATCAGACTCGCGCTCGTCGTGATGGCCGCCGCGATCGGGGTGACGTGGGTATCGGGCCGGTTGGACTATCGAACCCGGGCGGCCCAAGCGTTGCTAACTGATCTTAAGGCGTTTCCCGATGATAATCCGACGATTAGTGGATTGAAATTGCAATCTGCGAAGGCGATTGATCGCCGAGCCGAGCGCTGGCAAAAGCTTGATTTCCTGCAAAGACTCGAATGGGGCACCTACGATTGGCGGTTTAGTTTGCTGCGCCAATCTAGCTCCTCAATTTCGCAGGTCGGCTTGGTGTTGTCAGATGATCTCACCATCGATAAAATCGCGGAAGGCGAGGGCACTTCCGAGCCTTTCGACCTCTTTTGGCCGCGGTGGCCGGTTTTGGGGCGCGCCCTGCGAGAGCTTCGAGCGGAGGGTGCCGCCGCCGTCGGTTTCGATTGGCTCCTCCAAGAACTCCAACGGGAAGCCGGGCGGCGGGAGTATGACGACCTGTTTGCCCAAGAATTGAGGCAACCCGGCGCTCCGGCCGTCTTGGCCATCGCGCCGGAACAAATTCCGGCGCCACTCTTTCAGTATCGAGCGGCTGGAGTCGGTGATGTTTCCGCCACCAAAGATGTTGATTCGGTGACTCGTCGAGTTCGGGCCTATACAGATTTCAAGCAATTCAATCCTAGATTAGGTTTCTTGGCGCATACCAATAATTGGATTCTATGGAAGGAAACCAACAATTCCGCGATTTGGTTGCAAACGACCAATGCCGGTGATGCCGGACGCAAGATTTTGGTGAATGAGGCCGGAAATGTGATCGTGCCCGTTGGAAAACGGGCCGCCATCACTCAAACGGTTCCCTTGATGGTGACCAACCGTGTGTGGCACCTTGGGTTGGTATTAGCAGCCCGGCTTTTACAGGTCGATTTGAGTCGTTCAGGAATTGAACAGCACGAACTCCAGTTATGGCAGACCAACGGAACGATTGTTCGACGCATTCCGGTCGATGACTTCGGCTATTTCCAGATCAATTGGTCGACCGACTTCAAAACCATTGTCGATTGGTCAGACCAGATCGACTACCGCGTAGAAAAGGGGTTGGCTTATGAAAATCTATTGGCCCTACTGCAACGGGATCAACTTCGGAGCGCCGGGGTGTCCACCGCGATCACCAACACGTTTTGGACCAACCAATTGGTGATCATCGGTTCCACGGCGATCGCTAACAACCTTTCGGATCGTGGCCCGACCCCGCTGGGAAGCACCGATTTTCTGGTGGGCACCCACCTCAATGTCGCCAAAATGGCGCTCAACGACACTAGTCTTCACTCTCTGGATTTTGGTTGGATTGCGCTCGTGATGGCCGGATTGGCGGGGTGCTCCAGTGCCATCACTTGGAAACTCCGCGGGCTTTGGTCACCCCTAGCCATTTTGGTGCTGGGCGTGGCCTGGGTAGCGGTTGCGGTCTGGTCGTTCACCGAACACCGGCTCGTTTTGCCGATCGCGCATCCGTTGGTGGCTGGGTTGCTGTTTCCCTACGGCGCCATGGTTTCGGCCCGCGCCACGTTTGAACAGCGTGAACGTCGGCGAATTCGTTCGGTTTTCGCCAAAATGGTTTCACCGGATATTGTTCATGAGATGTTGAACAGCGGTCAAGTGGAACTGCGCGGGGTGCGCCGAGAACTCAGCGTGTTCTTCGCTGACGTGCGGGGTTTTACGACTCTCACCGATCAAACCCAGGTCGAGGCAGAACAGCATGTTCAAACCTTGGGCCTGACCGGGACTGCTGCGGAAGCGCACTTCGATGCCCGGGCTCACGAAGTCCTTGATACGGTCAATCTCTACCTCGGTGGACTGGCAGATGTGGTGAAGTTTCACCAGGGAACACTCGATAAATATATTGGCGATTGTGTGATGGCGTTTTGGGGTGCCCCGACTCCGAATGCCCGTCACGCGGTCAATTCGGTGATCGCCGCGGTTGACTCGCAACGGATGATCGCACGGCTTAACGACGTGCGTTCCCGAGAAAATGAACGACGGACGACGGAGAACGTCGCTCGATTATCCCGCGGGAAAGCGGCTTGGCCGATGTTACCGGTGCTCGCCCTGGGTACGGGGGTTAATACAGGCATGGTCACCGTCGGTTTGATGGGATCCGATGCGCATATCGTGAATTACACGGTGTTTGGCCGAGAAGTAAACCTCGCGTCGCGACTGGAAGGAGTTTCGGGTCACGCTCGAATTGTCATTGGCGAAGCCACCTTTCGAGCCTTGGAACAACACGCCCCTGCTTTGGCAAACGTCTGCCTGCCGCTCGAACCCGTGGCGGTCAAGGGCTTTCGGGCGCCGGTAATCGTCTATGAGGTGCGTTGGCAGGGAGCGGACGCTGAGGCGCTGCAAAGCTTGGCGCTATACGAAGCAACCCCCTCTCCGGCCTTCAGACCGTTGATTGAAGAATCAGCCGACTCGTAAGGACAGGCGCTGGACCTTGTCTGGACCCACGGTGAGCTGAAGTTTTTCCAGGATTTCCTTGTGGCGATAACGAACGAGTTCCGAAAGCCAAACATTGCTATCGACCGTCACAAAGAGCGTGCCCTTGCGCAGTCCCACCGGTTTGGCGTGAGCGGTAATGGTGCGATCAAGAACCCGATCCCAGACTTGGAGGATCTGCGATTCGGCCAGTCTTTGTTCGAGATTGAGACGTTGAAGGACTTCCGGAAGAATCTCTCCCGCGGAGCGGGCCACATCGCGCCAGGCGGTTTCTGAAGCCCCCAAGTCCGTGCGGCGCCATTCAGTGAGCGCCTGTTGACGGGCGCGGGCCAATCGGCGGACGCGCTCATGGGGTAGCACGGCCCCAACGGGTGCCGACGCGGGTGAAGGGTCGGCGGGCTTCTTTTCTCGGGCTAAAACGGCAGCGGAAGTCGGCAAAGAAGTCGATTTCACCCCCTTTGACGCGTTTTTTACAGCCCGTTTTCGCTTGGTCGGGATCTCACTCTTCACATTTTTGCCCTAAATCCGGGCAAACGGGACCCTGGGACGGCACTTGGGATGGTCAAGCGGGGTGGTTAAAAACTTGTTCGCACCCGGGCACAGAACTTGCCAGCTTCCCGAATGCATTGGCGTAAATTATTAGCCTGTTGGCTCACCGTCACCGCGCTTACAGCGATCACGGTGGGGGCCGAATTTCGATTGAATAGTGGCGAAAAAATTTCCGGCGAACTTTCGGCGGCGGACGCGAATGGGTTCATCATACGCCTATCAGACGGGACTTTCTCGCCCCGTTACCCGTGGTTGAAAATGAGCGACGAATCCCTGGAATCTTTGAAAGATCATCCGAAGGCTAAGAAATTCGTCGAACCCCTCATCATGCCACCGCCGGAAGAAGGGGCGCTCAAGCAAGCAAAGGCCGCCATCAAACTGAACCCGACGCAGATGCCGGTCAGACCCGAGGTGAAGTCGGGCTGGATCACGGCGCTCACGGCGCCACCGGGACTATTGTTTTTAGCACTTCTGTATCTGGCAAATCTCTATACCGCATTTGAAATTGCCAAATTCAAATGGCGCCCGGCGGCTTTGGTTTGTGGTTTAGCGGCCGTTCTGCCGGTGATTGGACCGATCATCTTTCTCGTTTTGCCCCGTTACTATGCCCCGGAAGTAGAGGACGCCACCAAGATGCATTCCGCGGAAATGAAACTAGCCGTTACAGAAGCATCTGGGCCTTCGCTCGTGAAGCAGATGGGTATCGCACGGACGGGCTCCAATGCGAATGCGGAAGAGGTGATCGGTGGACCGCGGACGTTTACCAGAGCGAATTATACTTTTAATCGGAAGTTCCTGGAAGGTCAGCTGGGCGGGTTTCTCAAACCTCAATTGACGGGTCCTGACGCCGGAATGGTATTGGACATCGTGCATAGTCGGGGAACGACCCTCTGTCAGCGAGTGGCGCGACTCACCATGAATGACGCCGTATTTCTCGACGCGGCGGGCAAGGAAGTGCCCATTGAATACTCGGACTTAAAGGAAATCAACATTCGTCCAGCCTAGATTCTTAACCCTATCGTATGCGTTACCGCGCCATTCTTTTGTTCGGAGCCCCAGGTTCCGGCAAGGGAACCCAGGGCAAAATTCTGGGTCAAATTCCCAATTTTGTACATTACTCCTGTGGCGATGCCTTTCGATCGCTCCGGGTGGATTCTCCGCTCGGCCGAACGTTCATGGAATATGCCAGCAAGGGCAGTTTGGTTCCCGATGAGCCGACCATTGAACTTTGGAAACAATCAGTCAATGGGCTGGTGGTGACCGGTCGGTTTAATCCCGATGCAGATACGCTACTATTGGACGGAATTCCTCGGAACCCGAACCAAGCGCGAATTATGGAAGAAATGATTGACGTCAAAGCGGTGTTTAACCTGTTTTGCCCCGCAGTCGACAAACTCATCAGTCGGCTCCAGCGTCGAGCACTCAAAGAAAACCGCTTGGATGACGCAAATGTGGACGTCATTCGGAACCGTCTTGAGACCTATAAACGCGAGACTCGGGCAGTATTAGAATGTTATCCAGAGTCGACGATTCACCAGATCGATTCAACGCAAGAACCCCTGCAGGTCCTTCTGGATATTCTCAAGATCGTGGCGCGAACCCCCAAGCCAGCGGTGAGTGATGGTGGGACCACCTTCATCCAACGGCCCGTCGAAAACTCGAACGTGTTGGCCTGATCCCCCTCAATAACCACACCTCAAAAGCTGCTACTGGAGTCGTTTTTTCCAGCGCAAGAGTTGTCGCCGGACAGCCTTGGTTCCTGGGGCGCCGGTCATTTTCCGTCGACCCATGGCTCGCGGTAGGTCAAAGGTAGCGAGAACATCGCTACCGAATTGCGGAGAGACGTTTTGAAATTCCGAAACGGAGAGTTGGTTCAAGGGTTTCTGCAGTTTCTCTGCCAGGGCCACCACGGCACCCACCTCATGGTGGGCCTGGCGGAAAGGCAATCCCGCATTCACCAGGTAGTCCGCTAGATCGGTCGCTAGCAGGAGCGGATCTCGGGCGGCGGCGAGGCAAACGTCCGCATTGACCGAGATATGCCCCAACATCGCAGTCATCAGGCGGACGCAGGCGCGGATGGTGTCAGCGGTATCGAAGAGGCGTTCCTTGTCCTCTTGAAGGTCGCGGTTGTAGGTCATAGGCAGACCTTTGAGCAACGTGAGCAGCGCCATTAGGTTGCCAATCACACGGGCCGATTTGCCCCGAGTCAGTTCGGCCACATCCGGATTCTTTTTCTGGGGCATCAGGGAGGAACCCGTCGTATAAGCATCCGCAATCCGGATGAACCCAAATTCGCTCGATACCCAAAGAATAATATCCTCGCTCAGACGACTGAGATGCACGGCCAGGAGAGCCGCCGTGGCGCAAAACTCAACCATAAAATCTCGGTCGCTGACGCCGTCCATGGAGTTTTGAGTGACCCGCGGTCGGCCCCGGTGATCGGTGAAATCGAGTTGAGTCGCTACCATTTCGCGATCCAAGGGCAAGGTGCTGCCGGCGAGCGCACCCGACCCGAGGGGGCAAATGTTGACCCGGACGCGGCCGTCGCGAAGACGTTCTGCATCGCGTTGAAGCATCTCAACATAGGCGAGCAAGTGATGAGCAAGGTAGACGGGTTGAGCGCGTTGAAGATGGGTATAACCGGGAATAATAACCGTCGCATTCCGACTTCCAAGTTCCACCAAGGATCGTTGGAGGTTGCGCAATTCCAAGTCTAGGGCATCGATTTCGTCTCGGAGCCAAAGTCGGACGTCCAAGGCGACTTGATCATTGCGGGAACGGCCGGTGTGCAATTTAGCTCCAGCCGGAACACGCCGAGTCAACTCGGCCTCCAGGTTCATGTGAACATCTTCAAGTTCCGGTTTCCAGGAGAACTGGCCGGCCTCAATTTCCCTAGAAATCTCGGCGAGACCGTCGGCGATGGCTTTCAATTCTGCGCCGCTGAGAATCCCGATTTTTTTCAACATCGTTGCGTGGGCCAGCGAACCCCGCAGATCATGTCGCCACAGGCGCCAATCAAAGCTGATGGATTCGGAGAAGGCGGCTACGTCCGCCGCGGGTCCACTGCCGAATCGGCCGCTGCGGGAAACGGGAGCACCCTGAGAAACGAGGGAGCTAGGAGAGCTTTTGGCCATAGCAAAATCGACGGTATGTTGGTGGGCGAACGGCCAGAGTGGAAGGGCGAAGCCGCGACTCTTCTAGCGAATCGTTGCGGACGGACCGCGGTTGTGTCCCGTGCTTTTGACGGGATCAACCGCAGGAACGTCCACCTATTTCAGTGCGTCCTGTTAGTGAGGGGCACCGATTGTTCGCCGCTTCCCTCTCGTCGGGGGAAAACCAGGAGTGAACCGCGGATGAACACCGATGAACGCGGATAAGAAAAATTCCGGACTTTCTCCATCCGCGTGAATCCGTGTCCATCCGCGGTTCAATGCTTCCATTTCAAAATCGTCGCGGACGGACCGCGGTTGTGTCCCGTGCTTTTGACGGGATCAACCGCAGGAACGGCAATCCACGCCAAACCCGACCCACCGTCGGTTGAAATGAGCCCATTCACGAAACCAATTTTTCCTCCCTACGGAGCGTCACTAATTCAAATTTCTATCAATTGTTAATAATAAAAAACACCATTGGCGCGGTATACCGCCACCAAGGTGTTGAATTCGCGGCCACGGGTATCGCCGGCTCCTTCCACGATTCCACTTTCAAAGTTTGTCCCGCAGGTGTAGACAGGACCTGACCCCGTGAGCCGTTCGATTCCGGTGGCGTTGGATCACCGCAATTAGCCAGCTCAGGCGGATTTAGGATTCAAGTTATGAAACAAGCTAAAAACCCCAGCTCGGTGCTCTCGAGGTCTCCGTGCTGGGCATTTTCCAGAGGTAGGTGGCACACGATCTTTCTTGGGTTTATCCTGTCCACCCTCGGGCCGACAGGCGCGCAAGGTCGGGCTGCTGGGTTGTCGCTGACAGCGGAGTTGCTCGAGGCCGGATCCTCCGTGCGAATCCACATTCAAGGCGAAGCCGGCACCACGATTCGACTTGAATCAAGTAGCCATCTGGCGGGCTGGCAGTCACGGGCCGTGCTGGAGAATGCCACCGGCACCACTACGTTCGTGGATCCAGAGTTTCCGGCCCAGTCAGTTCAGTTCTACCGAGCCGTCGTGGTCGAGGCCGCCGTCCTTCGGGTGGTGCCGGAGGCGTCGCCCGGCGACTTCTATGATCTGCCAGGCGATTTTGCTCTAGGGCTTCCCGGAGAAGTTTTGGTCCGCTTTGGGGGGCTGGATGCGGAAGTCATTGGGCCGGTACCCGGCGGACTGCGGGTGCGGGTACCAACGCAGGCGATTTCGGGCCTGGTTACGGCCCGGGGAATTGACGGGGCCACGACGCCGCCCCGGGAAGTGGTGGTGACGGGGCTCGGCCCGATTCAGTTCCAGCCACCGGCCGGAGTCAACGCCAACGGCTTTCGCTTGATCAATGCCTATGGAGTATCGCCCAGCACGGCCACCACCATGACCTTTCGCCGCGAACGGCCCTTGCTTACCCTCGCAGCGCCCACCGACACCAATCGCCCGGTGTTCTTCCTCGCGGTTTCGGTGACAGGACAGGAAACGAACACCATCGACGCCACCTCCACCGTGCAGGCATTGATTTTCATGTCACCGCCATTTTACACGCCGGATCCGTCCCAAGCCCGCCGACTTCTGGCGACCCTTTCCCAAAGCCCGCCCGTTCAGGCTTTGAGTAGGCTGTTTTCTGAGATCGTCGCGGCCGGCAGAGATCCCCTGGAGAGTGTCGCCTTTGAACAAACGTTCCGCGAAGCCGTGCTGGCCGTTTTAAATCGCCCTGGCCCCGGGCGTTCGAATTCATTGCCTCCTCGCGGATCAGCCGCCCGGCAGGGGCAAGGACAAGAGGCGGAGCCGTTGGAACAACGGATTGATGATCTGGATACGGATTACCTCGTGGTCACCCACGGGACCGGGTTTATCGGAGTCAACTCCGCGCCTATCAACCACCTGGATTGGGTCGTTACGGTCAGTCAACTCGACGTGACCCATGCCTTTCCGGGCGGGCGGAGCGACTATCAGTCTGCCGCCGAACAACCGGTAAAAGCCGGATCGGCCGAATATCGGCGAATCAAGGGGTTTCGAAAAAGCTTCATCGTCCACTCTTCGTCCCTGCTGGAAGGGGCCGATATCTCAAGCTTGGTAGGACGACTCGTAGGGAAACGCTTTGGCGTGTCGGATGATCCGCGCGGTCGCTTAGACCTCCCGGGCGAGTCGGCATTGTACGTCCTCCGGGGCGTCAGCCCAGCCTTTGATCCCGCGCCAGAGGCGGCGTTTGTCCAAGCGAACTACCACGATGCGTACCTCGCCGCCGTGCGAATCAATTTGCTAGCCGCGGCGGTCGATCTCCTCGGAGTGGCCTCGGAGGTGCCGGGAACCAGCGGCGCTCTGACCTTATTGAGTCAGAAGCTGGAGACGGTGATCTCAGGACTCGACACGCTGCCACCGATTGATTCGCCCGGGACTTTCCTGGCGGAAGCCAGTGACTTGGCGGGCCAAATTAGCTTCGAGTATGGGATGAAAAAGCTCGCGGACGCTTCGACCGTCGGCGCGGCGGCGGCCGGCCGGGCCACCGGCATCCTGGGTCGCGCCTACCGCTGGATCAGCAAGTCCATCGCCAATCCCTACGACAAGGCCGACAAGGCGGTCGATCTCGGCAAGATCGTTCTGCGCGCCTATGGCGTGTTCAAAGCAACACCCCTGGAATCGGCGTTTCTGGAGGTGGGTGATGCCTTTCAGACGCCGATTCTCAAGGTTGAACCGGGGATCGGAGCCATCGGGGACACCATCGAAATAGGGTTAGAAGGCCGACGCTTTGGTACTTCCGACGACACGGATCGGGTCTGGTTTGCCAACGGCGCGGCACGCGTTCCCAGCGTGGACGTGAAGGTCACCGACGCAGCGAATGGGAATCAGACATTGGAAGTGAAGGTGCCTATGCAGATGGGTGAGCTTTACGAGGCCGCCACGGATCGCACGGCATTTGCCCAGTTGCCGCTCGTCGTCAGCGCTGGCGGATTTCGGGGTTCGGCGCCGTTTACTTACGTCGATCAGCCAACCGTGACGGGGTTTGATCCCGCCGAAGGGTTTGCTGCCAGCGCCTCGTATTTGGGGTCACCCTTCCCGGGTACAGGAGTTCGATTACGTGGGTTTGGCTTTGGTCCCGGGGATCGCTTTTTCTTTCATCAAACCGAAGGCACGAACAAGTCGGGCTCCCAGGGTTACGTCACCGTGAACGTGCCCGCGGGGGCGGTTTCGGGATCGATCGAAATCGTCCCCCACTCGCCGCTTCCAAGTAAATCCGGTTTCTCGCCCGCATTGAGGGTTTTGGGTCCGCCGGTAATCCTCAGCCACGGCCCGGCGAACGGCCCGGCCGGTACCACCGTGCGAGTTGCCTTGGAAAACCTGGGTGTAGGCCCCGCGGTGCTGACCTTGAACGGGATCCCCTTGAGCAATCTTCGTTTGTTCTCGGGCGAAATCGCGGGGACCGTGCCATTTGGAGCCGAGTCGGGCTTAGTGCAGGTGGTGACTCCCGCGGGAAGCAGTGGATTTAATTTTGTCTTGGAACCTGGGTTAGCTCCCGGGGCCCTCGTCGAAGTGGGCGGGGACTCCCTGGTTACGCTCCAACGCGCGTTCGACCTTGCGGGGCATGTGGGTGATCCGCTCTGGACCAAGAATTGCACGCTCTCACCCATGTGCATCGACGACGAGGACGTGGAACGGAACGCCGACGGCGTTCCGCTTCGAGGCCTCGATCCTCCGGCGCCGGGCGAAACCGCCGAAGAAGGGGATTTTATCACGGATGACGGAGTGGATGCGGTGCCGCGTTTCCGGCTGGGTAAGGAATTTGCTAATACGATTTCCTTGAAAGGGACCCTCGTCGGAAACGTGGTCCTCGGAACGAACAACGTCTTTGAGACCCTCGTCAGCGGGGACGGATCCCCACCCACCATAGAAGGGGCGTTGACGATCGACGGCAACTTCAATCACCTGGTCAACATGGTGGTGCGCGGACGACTGTTAATCACGGGCAACTATAACACGTTAGACGCGGTGGTGGTGACCGGGTCGCAAAACGAGGGGATCATTGTCCAAGGCCACCACAATATTCTCCATGTGACCTGCATCAGCAACACCTACGACGGTCTGGTGATCGATGGCGGGCAGATGAATCAAGTGGAAGTGCTAACGACCGCCAATGGGAATAATGGAGTCACCTTGAAGGGTGGTGCCCAAGGGAATCAGGTAGCGATGACCACCGGTTTCCTTCCTACGCCGGGGGGGCTAATTCCATTCCGGGGCAACACGGCCCATGGCTTGGCCCTCTTGGATGCCGCGTCCGAAAACCAAATCCAGGGCCTCGGCCCAATCGCGCGCAACCGGTCAGACGGAGCCTACCTTTCCGGCCTGGGCGTGGTTAAGAATCAAATTCGTATTTTTCATTCCCAGTCCAATGGTGTGAATGGCTTCACCGTGCGTGACGGCGCGACCGGCAATGTACTCGATCCCATTCTGGCAGAGGGCAACGGCGGCACCGGAGTGGAAATCCGCCAGGCACCGAGCACGATCCTGGGCAATGTCCGCGCCGGCTTCAATCGGCTGTTTGGCGTGCGCATCATCGGGGGCACCAATATTGTTGGGCCAATCCCGCTTGAAACCCGCGGCAATCTGGCCGCCGGTTTGCGGCTTGAAGCCGGCACCGTGGGGTTCGTGTCGCAGGGGACATCCACCCAAGACGCGCTCGGAGTTGAGTTGGTGGACGCCGCCACGTCACTCAACGTCTTGACCTTCCTGATCGAGGCACCAGCCGAAGCCGGCGCTGCTGTCCGTGGAGCGAGTCAGAATCGGCTCGCGCTCCGAATTAAGAATGGACTCGGCGTCGGTCTCATCCTGGAAGGCGGCGCTAATCAAAATGAGTTCCCCGGATTGCAGATCAATCACTGCACGGCACAAGGCCTGATCCTCCGCGACCACGGCACGGCGGCCAACCTATTTCCTGATCCCCAAATCGGCCTGCCAATCCTGGACGAGACGGCCGGCAATGGGGGCGACGGGATCCTGATCGAAAATGGAGCCGCGTTCAATGTGTTCGGCGATGACACGGGACGCGGTCCCGAGGTGCGGAACAATGGGGGTGTCGGCATCCGCATCCGCGGAGCGACCAGCACGGGAAATCGAATTCAGCATTCCCAAATCCACGAGGATGCCCGCGTCGGGCTAGTGCAACAATCGGGCCTCGTCCTGGAAGCGGGCGTCACCGGCATGATCATCAGCGACGCCACCATCACCGGCCATCCCAAGTTTGGCGTCGAAATCAATCAATCGCCGGTGAACGACATCGGGGCCTTGATACCCGGCGCAACCGGTAATCATCTTTTGCGCAATGACGTCGGACTAAAACTGACCGGTGCCGCCACGACCGGCTGCCGCGTGGCGGGCAATTCCATCGCGCAGGGTGGCACCGGCGTGCTAATGGATGATCGGGCGGCCTTCAATGAAATCGGTACCGACAATCGGATCGGGGATAATGCCATTGGGATTCGCCTCGACCAAGCCTCACACAACCGTGTTTTTGAATCCCTGATCCGTGATAATTCCCTGGCCGGTCTCAGCTTGGTCAACGGCGCCAGCGACAACCTGATCCGGACCAATCGCATCCTGCGGAATGGTCTAGGGGTCGATGTCGTCGGCAACCAGTCGGTGGGCAACCGCATCACCTTGAATTCCATCACCGCGAATCTCGGCAGGGGCATCCAACTTTCTAGTGGGGGCAATCGCCAACTGGACGCACCGACCATCACCAGTGTGGGCCGTCAGCGGGTGACCGGGTCGGCCTTCGTGGACGACGGCGGTACCATCGAACTCTTTGCGGATTCGGCCGACGAAGGCGAGCGGTTTCTCGGGAGCGGGATCGTCGTGCATGGTGAATGGGTGGTATCCGTCGACCTCCGACCGGCCGACGTCGGCACGCGATATCAACTCCATGCCACGGTGGCGGATTCCTTGAATGATACCTCGGAGTTTGGCGATACCGGATTCGCTGGAGGAATGGCTCCCCTGGTATTTGTTTCGACGCGAGATGGTAATCGGGAACTTTATCAACTGGACGGGATCAAGGAGTCGGAAACACGATTGACCACTCATCCGGCGGAAGACTACAGCCCGTCGGTGGCGCCTCAAGGTGGAACGATCGTGTTTGTGTCCACGCGCGACGGAAACCCTGAACTCTACCGGATGGAGCTAGGTGGCACGAATCCGATCACCCGATTGACGATGGAAGTGGCGGCGGATTATGATCCAACTTGGCGGCCGGATGGCACTGGCTTCGCATTCGTTTCCGAACGGGCGGGCAACCCCGAAATTTATTTGGCCCACATCGACGGCACAGGCGTTACGCGGATCACAACCAATACCGACGCGGATCGCTGGCCCTCCTTCTCACCGGATGGGAGTCGAATCGTGTTTGCATCACGCCGCACTGGTAATTGGGATCTTTGGATCATGAACAACGATGGCACAAACCCCCAGTTAATCGGGCCAAACCCCGCTGATGATACGCAACCGGTTTGGTCTCCGGACGGGACGTGGATTGCGTTTGTTTCTACGCGGGATGGAAACCCGGAACTATACCTCATCCACCCCGACGGTTCCGAGCTACGACAATTGACCCATCACCCGAGCACGGACGTGGATCCGTCGTGGCTCAACGACAGTCGCACGTTGTTATTTGCCTCGGATCGTGACGCGGGGTTTGAGCTCTATCAGATTGGAATCGGCGGTGGTGAACCGAGTCGGTTGACCGTCAGCACCGGGAATAACTCTCAGCCGAAGGCCGGGCGATGAAAGCCGGGTCCAGCCCCGGAATCCGAAATGACTGGTACCTCATGACACCCCAATGGTGGATCGACGCGCACCTTGAGGAATTTTTGATCGTTGAAATCTTCGTCGATCCCGAGCGATTCTCCGGCACCGTCTATTCGGCCTTTTAAAGAATGTAAAATATCATGCCTGTCATAATGGTTGAAATCGTAAAATGAACGTTGCCGACCTGTTGTCTTTCGACTACTGCTAACCTTCTACTTAGTATGCATAAAAAGTTTGCACTTACCGCGGCCGCACTGGCTGCACTGGCTGCCATGACCAGCGTTTCCGCCGAAGATACCGGTTGGAAATCGACCGCTGGCCTCAACGTCGCGATCGCTCGTGGCAACTCAAGTTCGACTCTGGTGGGGGGCAATATCCTCACCGGTCGCAAGTGGGACCAAAACGAACTCGCCTTCGGGATTGACGGAGCTTACGGCAAGGCCAATGGGGCCAAGAATATCGAAAACTACGGCGGATTTGGTCAGTACAACCGCCTAATTAATGAGCGCTGGTACGCCTACGGCCACGCCGACGTTCGCCGCGACACGGTTGCGAGCATTAACTACCGTGCAACGGTGAGCCCAGGTGTTGGTTA
The DNA here is from genome assembly GCA_043788645.1 of Verrucomicrobiota bacterium. Lineage (GTDB taxonomy): Bacteria > Verrucomicrobiota > Verrucomicrobiia > Limisphaerales > UBA9464 > CANIZL01. The sequence goes on along the minus strand of JAYVTS010000153.1, from coordinate 13,357 downwards.
CTATTTCATCAAAGATGCAGATACCACCCTGAGCGCCGAAGCTGGGCCAGGAGTCGTTTTTGAGAAATTTAAAGGTGCGAGTTCCCATACCTATTTCACGCTGCGTGCAGCCGAGCATTTCACCCACAAGTTCAACGACCATGTCAGTTTGGCCCAGGACGCGGAGTACCTCCCGCGTGTGGATGACTTCGGCGATTACGTCGTCAATTTTGGGGCAACCTTGACAGCAAAATTGGCCGGTAACCTCGCCAGTACCTTGACCGTGAAGGATACCTACCGCAGTCATCCGGCTTTCGGTCGATTGAAAAACGATGTCCAGCTTCTCGGCGGCCTTTCGTATTCCTTCTAAGCGCCGAATCAGGTTTCAATTTTTCCGACTCACTGACCGCCCGGGTGAAAATCTTGGGCGGTTTTTTCCTCTTCACGGGTCCCGATATTTCATCCTCGTTTGACGCGGGATGAAGTAAAGTGAGAGGAATTTCGCGAACCCCCTTGGTTCACAGCCAATTGGAGACTGATGCAATTCGTCGATCCGAACCCCGATGAAACCGAAGCACCAAAGTGGGGAGGCATGAAATATCGGTGCTAAAACTGGTTGCGGCCGCGAACCGTCACACCCAGTTTACCAGCCTGCCTATCCGCCTAGCGGCTTGGGCTATGGTCAGACAGACCCCTTAGTTCAATTCTGTTCCCCTCGTTATGGCTCACCAATGGAAATTCTTCCGCGCCGGTGGCTTCGATCAAGTCAAGATCGAGTCCGGTGCCGATCTAGCAAATCTCGACCAACTCGACCAGAAACTCTGGACTGCGTTGGCGTGTCCGACCACCGGCATCGAGTTCGACAAACGCACCGCTGAACTCATTGATCTCGACAAAGACAGCCGCATTCGCGCTCCCGAACTCATCGCGGCGGCCAAGTTTGCTACGGGCGCGCTCAAGAACCCGGACTTGCTCCTGAAGGAATCCGATACCCTCGCTTTCGCAGACATTGCGGACGCCGCCATCGCCGCCTCAGCGAAACAAATCGCCCAATTCCTCGGCAGAACGGACGCCACGGGGCTCTCCGTGGCGGAGGTAAGTGACGCGAATAAAATTTTTGCTAACACGACTTTCAACGGGGATGGCGTGATCATTTCTGATTCCTGTCCGGACGAGGCGACGAAGGCTGCATTTGCAGACATTGCTAGCGTGACCGGCACCGTGCTGGATCGTTCCACCAAGCCTGGGTTGGACCAAGCCAAGTTGGATGGATTTTTCGCCGATGCGAAGGCCTTCAGCGAGTGGAATGCGAAGGCCGATGTCGATGGGAAAAATATCCTTCCCTTGGGTGAGTGCATGGCCGCCGCGGCCGGAGCGGTCAAAGCCGTCCGAGCCAAGGTGGATGATTATTTTGGCCGGTGCCGATTGGCCGCCTTCGACCCTCGCACCGCGACGCTCCTCAACCGCAAAGAAGACGAGTACGTTGCGATTGCACGCAAGGACCTTTCCATCAGTGCTTCGGAAATTGCCGATTTTCCCCTCGCTCAAGTTGCTCCCGGCAAACCGCTTCCTCTCAAGGGCGCGGTCAATCCAGCCCATGCAGCCGCGCTGGCAACCTTCCAATCCGCCGCGGTGAAGCCGTTGCTTGGAGATAAAGCGGAACTGACCGAGGCCGATTGGGCTGACCTCCAAGGCAAAATGGTTGCCTACGAGGCGTGGGCCGCCAGCAAGGCCGGTAGCAGCGTGGAAAAGCTCGGACTCAAGCGCGTGCGAGAACTTCTCGCCGGTCCAGTGCAGAAAAAACTCAACGAACTGATCGTAGCCGACAAAGCCAAAGAACCGGAGGCCAATGGGATCGCGACCGTCGAGAAGCTCGTTCGGTTAAACCGCGATCTTTACCGATTGGTAATCAACTTTGTTAATTTCAAGGACTTCTACGACGGGGGGGCGCCGGCGATTTTCCAAGCGGGTACCTTGTATCTCGATCAACGCTCGTGCGGCCTGGTGCTCTCGGTCGAGGATGCAGGTAAACACGCCACCATGGCGGGTCTAGCGGGTACGTATCTCGCTTACATCGATTGTTTCCGGAAGGCGACGGGCGAAAAAATGCAGGTGGTCGCCGCGTTCACCGATGGCGATAGCGACAACCTGATGGTGGGGCGCAACGGTCTGTTCTATGATCGTAAGGGTCGTGATTTCGATGCGACGATTACCAAATTGATCGAAAATCCGATTAGTCTACGCCAGGCCTGGTGGGCTCCGTATAAGAAGTTCGTGCGGATGATTGAGGAGCAGGTGGCGAAACGGGCCGCGGCCGCCGATTCGGCGGCTACCGACAAGCTGGCCACGGCAGCCCTAGCGGCGGCCAACGCCGACAAGGCGAAAGTGCCGGAACCCAAGAAAATCGACGTGGGCGCGGTCGCGGCGATGGGTGTGGCCTTCGGTGCGATTGGTGGTTTTCTCACTGCCATGGTTTCGGGATTCGTGAAAATCGGCTCCTACGGTCCGGCGGCCATCATTGGAACTCTGATCGGCCTGATGCTCATTATTTCGATTCCTTCCTGCATCTTAGCCTATCTTAAACTGCGGAAACGCAGTCTCGGACCGATCTTAGACGCGAACGGATGGGCCGTGAACAGCAAGGCAAAGATCAACGTGCCATTTGGCACGACGCTGACCGGGATCGCCAAAATACCGCCGGGTTCACAGATTGATCACCATGATGCCTTTGCGGAAAAGAACATCGTTGCTCAAGTGATTAAGTGGGTTGTCGTCATATTGATTGCCTATGCCGCGTACCAATTCGTCTGGGAAGGCGGATTTCTTTACCGATGGACCGATGGTTCATTTGGCGTTGAGAAGAAATCGGCCGGCGCGGTCTCTTCGAAGACAAGCGCAGAAACACCTAAAACTACAAAAGACTGACATTCAATTGGGGCGAGGCATGACCTCTGCTTGGTTGACCTTTCCGACATGGACCGAGGCATTGACCACGGATCGTCGAAATTTCCGTGGAATCACTCCCGGACGGAGGTCTTGCTCACGATGATGCTAACGTTGCATTCGTCCGCGGCCCGCGCCGATGCTCCTGTCGCTGATTTCGGGACCTCAACGTGGTGAACACTATTGACGGATACGATTGACTCCTCACCGCTTGCTGTCGCGTCTCACCCAGGTCGGCAAGCGGCGACTTTTTTACTTCACGATGCGTACCCAGACGGTCTTCAAGTAGGCCGATTCTGCTCGACTGATCGGAAAATCGGGTGGTTGTGGTACATAATGCTCTTGCCCAATTCGGCGCCCTGTCTGCCGAATCGCTTCCCGAACCTGGGCCAAAAACAATTCGGGTTCAAACCGCGCCGCATTAGTCGAGGCCAATAGCACTCCGTCCGCTTTCAACAAGGGCATCACCGACGTCACCAATCGCCCATAGTCCTGGTCCGCTCGGAAATCACCCCATTCCTTTGAGCGCGAAAAGGTCGGCGGATCGAGCACCACGATGTCAAACACACGCCCTTTCTTCGCTAGCCGCTTGATCCAATCGAAACAATCCCCATAAATAAAATCATGCGCGGCGGGATCGAGATGGTTATGAACAAAATTGCGGCGCCCCCAATCAAGGTATTTGCGCGAAAGATCGAGCGAGGTGGTCCGCGCCCCCGCAACGGCGGCGCAAAGGCTAAAACCACAGGTATAGGCAAATGCATTTAAGACTTCCGTTCCGGTCAGATCCAGGGCCCGAGGTCGGAGCGGGAATCCGGCGGCGATCTGATTGACGAGCAATCGGCGTCGGTTGTCGCGTTGATCCAAAAACAAACCCACGCTATACCCTTCACGAAAACTCAATTCATATTTCAGTCCATTCTCGCGGATGAAGAAGCGATCAGGAGCCGTGAGCCCAGTGACGTGTTGGGGAGAAGTCTCCTCGAGGGTTGATTGTCGCACGTCTCGCCGAAGGATTTTTCGATAGACCCCACCGGCGAGGTTTGGCGGAATCGTTTCGGCGCTCGGTTGCTGGACCAGCGTAAACGGCCCCACTTGATCTACGTAGGTTTGGGGTGTTCCGTCCGGGGCGCCATGCCGAAGGCGAAAAGCGTCGGTCTCGCTTGGCGAAATGAACGCACTGCGCAATTGGATGCGTGGCTCCGAGAGAAAGTCTGCGACCGACTCAAACCGCACCCGCCTGCCATCCTCCGGGTGCGCAAATTCGAGCTGTGTCGCATGCAAACAAACCCTTGAAAATTTGACTCCGCCGTAAAGCAAATCTCCGACGATTGGACAGCCCGCCTCGGCCGCATGCACTCGGATCTGATGCGTTCGACCGGTCCGCGGCTCGGCTTCAAGTTCCCAGTGGCCGCCTTCGATTGGGCCAACCACTCGAAAGTGGGTTTCCGCACGTTCACCGCTCGCAGCCGAGGGGCGGCTGGTATACCGATCACCGGTCCGAATCAGGACCGATTCAATGGTCCATGCTTCACGGTCCGGGCGCCGACTCACCCAAAGGGTGTATTGCTTGAGCACGGAACGGTCGGTGAATTGTTGGGTGAGCGACCGATTGGCTTCGGGTGTTTTGCCAAAAACTAGGAGACCACTGGTTTCCTTATCGAGACGATGCAGAATCGCTAGCGTAGCCCAACGCGGTTCGCGATGGTGAAGCCAATCGTAGATGCCTTCCCCCGCGTAGGGCGACGGGGCGTGTGTATTCCATCCGGCTGGTTTCCGAACCACCAGCAGATGCGAGTCTTCATATTGCACGCACGGCGGGAGGACCGTGGCAAGCGCCTGTTTGCCCTCAGATGCCGATGTTTCCCCAGGCGACACGTTAGGAAAAATTCCAGGTTCCTTGAATGATCACCCACGCACTCAATAAGCCGTTGGTAATCCCATGTGCCAACATGGCATCGCCCAGCCGACCGGAACGGACGACCAACCATTGGTAAGCCGCACCGCAGACACAGCCGGCCAGCCATTGATCGGGGTGCGAAAAACCGAACAAAACGCTGGTCAATATCCAGGCTCCTCCGTGCCGCGTCGTCAGCGAGATCGACTCGAAGTTTGGATTAATCAGATAGCGGTAGACAAACGAGCGATAGAACGTTTCTTCGATCAAAGGGACTAATAGCGAGCGGCCGAGAACTCGAATCGCAATGAGTGCATAGGCGATGGCTGGTGCCTCCGAAAACACCGTGAGCGGCGCCCAGGGTTCGGGCGGGTGAGCGGGTGGCAACGGCTTCGCGGTAAAGAGATGGAGGGCGTGTTCGTAAAGTCGGCCAAGTCCTGGGACGTAATATGAAATGACCTCCCACAACACGGCGATCCCCATTCCCACCCCGACTGCCGCCCAGCTAAACGACCCTCTCATTTCTGGCAACCGGCGACGCACCCACCAAACCAGTCCCGCAGCGACTACGACTTTGACTGCATAGAGCCAATACTCATGGTGTGGGAGCCAGGAGCCGCCCAGCGCAGGGATTGCCAAGTAGACAGCAAAAGGCAACACCCGAGGGATCTCGGGTTGAGCCAGCAAATGAGGCTTAGGAGGGACAAGGCCAGACATGAAATCAGAGATTCTGCGGCAAGACCGTCTTGGGCGAGCGAATCTGCATAAAATGACCAAAAAGTAACAGTCGCGATTTGGCCCGAGTTATGCTTCTACAAACTTTGAATGGTTCACCTGCCGACGTAAAAACAAATTCACCGGTTGCCATACGATGAGTCCGCACCAAGTTTGCGGCGGCTCAATCGAGGTTGAGTCCGTTCGTTGCGAAAAGTGCTTTTGCCCTAACCTTGATCGGGTTGGGGTAGTCGGCCTCGAATGAGATCGACAACGCCGGCGGGTCTTGGTGGTGCAAACCGTGTGTCACCCCAAGGCCCGCTGGTTTATTTTTGGATAGAGACCCTGCTGAACTCATGGAACTCGGCCTTCCGTTGCGCCAGGAAGGGAAAAAGGCGGGTTCACGCCACGCCCGCCATGAGTCGCAACAGTGCGGGTTGAGTAAATTGGCTGCGGGCTAATTCACCCGCCACTCGCCCGCCACGCAATACGAGAATCCGACGACTCAGCGCCATTACCTCCGGGAGTTCACTGGAGATCACCAGCAACCCGAGGCCTTGGATCGCCAATTCATCAAGCAATTGGTGAATTTCCGATTTGGCCCCGACATCAACGCCGCGCGTGGGTTCATCCACCATCAGCACGCGGCATTCGCGCGCCAACCATTTAGCGAGAGCGAGTTTTTGTTGATTGCCACCGCTGAGCCCGGCCACCTCTGCTTCGAGCGTGGGAGTTTTTACGCGGAGCCGTTGCGCATATTTCTCGGTCAATGTTTGTTCCGCACCTCGACGCACAAATCCCCAGGAACTGAGTCGATCCAACGCTGCGAGCGAGGTGTTCTCTCGGCAGTTCATGGAGAGCACGAGGCCGAGGCGCTTACGATCCTCGGGTAAGAGGCCCAATCCTGCGGCAAATGCGGCCCGCACGTTTCCCAATGGGAGTTCAACTTTCCGAACCCAAACGCGTCCGGTCGCGGCGGGGTCCAATCCAAAAATCGCCTGAACCATCTCGCTCCGACCCGCCCCGACCAATCCAGCGAACCCCAAGACTTCGCCCGCATGAAGTCGAAAACTCACATCCGTAAATCTTCCCGGCGAACTCAAGCCCTCAACTCGCAATACCTCTTCACCGATGGAACGTTCCAAGTGAGCGGGCTGATGCACCGCCACCGAGCGGCCCACCAACTGCTGCACCAAACGGTCCGGATGAGTCGCCGCCGCCGGCTCGGTAACCACCTGCCGACCGTCTCGCAAAACGGTGATCGTATCACACAACCGAAATATCTCTTCCATGCGGTGAGAGACATAGAGCAACGTGAGTCCTCTGGCCTTCAACTCCGCCATCAGTCCAAAGAGGTGTTCACTTTCGGTCACGGATAGCGAGCTGGTCGGCTCGTCAAACACCAGAATTCGAGCCCCCGTACCGACGGCGGCCGCGATCTGAATAATTTGTTCCTGTCCGGTTGAAAGTTCGCTGATGGGTCGATCGACATCGAAGTCCGCGCCGACGCTCCGTAGCATGGTGCGGGCTCGTTCTCGCAAGACAGGACGATTGAGCCAACCGAAACGGTTCGGCAATTCGCCGAGGCACAGATTTTCCGCAATCGAAAGGTTCGGGCAAAACGCGAGTTCTTGATGCACCATGGCAATCCCGAGGCGTCGGGCGGCGAGCGGGTCAGGCGGAGCAATGCGCTCGCCTTCGAGCACCACTTCACCGGCATCGGCGGTGTACACACCGGCGAGGATTTTCCCCAGGGTACTTTTCCCCGCGCCATTTTCGCCCATCAACGCGTGGCAGGAGCCGCGTTCGACGGCAAAGGAGACTTGGTCCAGGGCGTGGACCCCGGGGAACCATTTGGAGATTTGTCGAAATTCCAAAAAGGCCACACGAATTATTTACGATTTATACCCGTGCTGAGTCCTACACTTACCCAACTTATCGGCGACGGGCTGGGCCGAAGAAATATCCCTTACCAATTCGAGCACCCCGGCTTTTACCGGCGACGGGTCCAATCTTCGCCTCATCAAAAATGACCGTGTATTGGTAGGGAAAATCCTCCAGCTTCACTCGATCAATCTTTTTACCGATATAACGTTCAATCGCTTGCAAATCCTGGGCATCGCTGGCGGTGAAAAGCGTGAACGCATCCCCAGTCGCTTGAGCCCGTCCCGTGCGCCCGATGCGGTGAACGTAATCCTCGGCGTTTTCAGGTACGTTATAATTGATGACGTGCGTGACGTCGGCAATATCGAGTCCCCGAGCGGCAATGTCGGTTGCCACCAGCACTTCGTAGTACCCTTCCTTGAAGCCTTCCAAGGCTTGTTGGCGTTCCTTCTGGGATCGGTCCGAATGGATGACCGCCGCTTTGTGTTTCGCCTTTTTAAGACAAAGTAGGATTTCATCGGCACTGCGTTTGGTGCGGCAAAAAACCAACACGCTCTCCCAATGCACCTTGTCCAGCAAGGCCAGTAAGAGTTCTTTCTTCTGCAATTCAGCCACCGGATACACCACATGCTTGATCGTATCCGCCACCGAACGGCGTGCTCCAATCTCCACCGTTTGCGGGTCCTTCATCGCCCATTGAATGAGCGTCTCAATCGCCGGCGGAATGGTCGCTGAAAAGAGCATGGTCTGACGTTGTTTGCCGCACTTCATCACAATGCGTTTCACATCAGGGAGAAACCCCATGTCGAGCATTCGATCCGCTTCGTCGAGAACCAAATACTTGACGAGATCGAGGTGGACCGCGCCTTCTTGCAAATGATCGAGCAACCGCCCCGGGGTGGCCACCACGACATCGACCCCGCGCTTGAAATCATCTCGTTGCTGACCGTAGCCCACGCCTCCGTACACCAAGCCACACCTCAACTGGGTGTACTTAGCGAATTTCACGAAATTCTCGTGAGTTTGAACGGCGAGTTCCCGGGTGGGCTCGAGCACCAGGCAACGCGGCCCTGTGCTGTGGGGTCCCATTTGGGAAAGAATGGGGAGCGCAAACGCTGCCGTCTTGCCCGTGCCGGTCTGCGCGGAGCCAATCACGTCTCTTCCGGCGAGCAACAGCGGAATGGCCTGTGCCTGAATGGGGGTCGGGTCTCGATAACCCATTTCCGCCACGGCGTCCTGGAGGGCGATGCGGAGGCCCAATTCGGAAAACTGCATTACCAGATGCTAACCGAACGACTGGGGGTGTAGGAAGGGGATTCAGCCAAAAGGCGACACCGACCTCACCCCCGGGTTGACGCATCCGCCACGCACTCAAAGCGGGATGACCCACCCCGGACTTACTGAGAAAGTTCAATGAATCGGCCGACTCAATGCTCGGGCGCACTGGGTAACTGCCGACCAAACTTCGTGCCTGAGTTCCGCAGGTGACCGACGGGAATCCAAAGCTCTCACATAAGGCTGATTGAACGCGAGTTGGGCATAGATTTCCGCAACCGCCCGAAGCGTACCGAGTTGCTCAAACGCATTCGCAGAATCTCCCCGCGCACCAATGCGTTCCTGACTCACTTCCGGGGGAAGTTCAAACCACAGCAACAAATCTGGCTCCGGCGCAAACACCTCATTTTGCTCAACGATCTCACGCCAATTGAACCCGCGAGCCCCTTGATAGGCCGCTGTGGAAAAATAATAGCGGTCTAATACCACGACCTTTCCTTGGGCTAAGCTTGGTAAGATCAGCTGCGAGACATGTTCCCGGCGATCCGCGAGAAAGGTGGCCAATTCCTCTTCAGGTGCAAGCCGACCCAGGGAGGCCGACTCGCGGAGCCGACGACCGTACGGTCCATCAGTCGGTTCGCGACTGATGACGTGGGGAATCCCCGCCGCCGCGAGGGTTTCACCGAGCCAACGGACCTGGGTGCTCTTGCCCGCGCCGTCAATGCCTTCCAGCACTACGAACAGGCCAAGATCAGGCGGACGCCTCACAATAGGAAGGGTTCCCGCCTAGACACACACGCCGTGAGCTTTGTCTGGATCGACTCCGAGATCCTGGATCGCTTGGGCGACCACGGTCCGTGGGAGTTCGCCGCGTTGCGCCAACGTGTGCAGCGTCGCAATCGCGGTACACTCGCCATCGACTTCAAAAAAGCGCCGGAGTTTCTCACGCACTTCGCTGCGACCAAATCCGTCGCATCCCAAACTGGTCAATCCCCCGGGAATCCAGGGCGCAATCTGATCTGCAACAAGTTTGAGATTGTCGCTCACCGCGATCCAGGGTCCTGGTTCTTTCGCGACCAGTTGTTCTAGGTAACTGACTTGAGGAGTCGCCGTTGGATGGAGGCGATTCCACCGTTGGGCGGCTTGGGCTTCTGAGCGAAGCCGTTTGAAACTCGTGGCACTCCAGACATCCGCGCTGACGCCGTATTTTTCGAGGATGACCTGAGCTTTCAGCGCTTGCATGAGGATCGATCCGGAACCGATCAGTTGGACCTGGTGCGACAACCCCGGCTTTCCGGGTCGGCACTTATAAAGTCCTTTGAGAATCCCATCGACAACCCCCGGATCTTCCGGAATCGGGACGTGTTGATAGTCATCATTGTTAACGCTGATGTAGTAGAAAATGTCTTCGCCATCCGCATACATTCGTTTCAAACCATCGCAAATGATCACGGCCAATTCGTAGCCATAAGCGGGTTCGTAACTCATCAGGTTAGGCACCGTCGCGGCGACCAAATGACTCTGCGCATCTTGATGCTGCAACCCTTCACCATTGAGCGTGGTTCGGCCGGACGTGGCGCCGAACATGAACCCCCGGCATCGGCTATCGGCCGCCAACCAAATCTGGTCGCCAACCCGTTGGAAACCAAACATCGAATAGTAAATATAGAAAGGGATCGTGGGCACCCCGTAGGTCACATGCGCGGTACCTGCCGCTACAAAATCGGCCATGGAACCGGCTTCATTGATCCCCTCTTCCAACAACTGACCGTCCTTTTTCTCCACGTAAGGCGTTGATTCATTCTTGTCGATCGGATTGTAGAGCTGGCCCTTGGAGCTATAGATACCCACTTGACCAAAAAGTCCTTCCATCCCGAAAGTACGCGCTTCATCGGGGACAATAGGGACGATGTATTTGCCAATATTCTTGTTTCGCAGCAAGGCGCTCAAGATCAAGGTATAGGCCTTGGTGGTGGAACCAATGGAAAGGCCAGTTGCCTTCACCACGTTACCAAATTCGGTATAGCTAGGCGTTTCAAGTCGAATCTTTGGATCCTTGCGCACTGGATTAAAGCCGTTCAAGTCTTGGCGTCGTGCCATCAAGTATCGAATCTCCTCGCTTTCTTTTTCCGGTCGGTAAAACGGTAAATCCGCGATGACATCGTCGTCCAGAGGAATGGAGAACCGTTGCCGAAATTCGCGTAAATTACGTTCTTCCAGCTTTTTCGCTTGATGGGTCGGATTCAGGCCTTCACCCGCATCGCCCATCCCATAACCCTTTACCGTCTTCGCCAGAATCACGGTCGGCCGCCCGTTCCGCGCCGTGGCACGGGCGTAGGCCGCATACACCTTGCGAGCGTCGTGACCGCCGCGAGTTAACTTCTTCAGTTGATCATCGGTGAGATGATCCACTAAACGAAGAAGTTCGGGATATTTACCGAAAAAATTCTTCCGGATATAAGCCCCACTCGCGACGATATATTTTTGATATTCACCGTCCACGACCTCATCCATGCGTTTCATGAGGAGGCCGGTGGTATCCTGGGCCAGTAAGGGGTCCCAATCGCTGCCCCAAATCACCTTAATCACATTCCAACCCGCACCCCGAAATTGTCCTTCAAGATCCTGAATGACCTTGCCGTTCCCACGGACCGGGCCGTCGAGGCGTTGGAGGTTGCAATTAATAACCCACACCAAATTGTCGAGGCCTTCCCGACCCGCGACACCGATTGCGCCGTGAGTTTCCGGTTCGTCCGATTCACCATCTCCGATAAACGCCCAAACGAACGGATCGTGTTCCGTGAGCTGACGGGCTTGCAGGTAACGGCTGTACCGGGCCTGATAGATCGAATTGATGGGACCGAGCCCCATGGAGACGGTGGGAAACAGCCAAAAATCTGGCATTAAATACGGATGCGGATAGGAACTTAGACCCGGGTGCTCGCGTAATTCCTGCCGGAAATTCAGCAGATGTTGGTCATTGAGTCGGTACTCTAAGTAGGCGCGGGCATAGTTACCGGGCGAAGCGTGTCCTTGGAAATAGATCATATCCGCTGGGGTCCCATCGGCGCCGCCCCGGAAGAAATGGTTAAACCCCACTTCATAAAGCATCGCGAGTGAAGCGAACGTGGCAATGTGGCCACCCACGTTCGTGGTCTTGTTCGCCTTCGCCACCATCGCCATGGCATTCCAGCGCACATGAGCACGAATGAGACGTTCCAGTTCGAGATCCCCCGGATACTCCGGTTGTTCATCCGCGGGAATGGTGTTGAGGTATGGCGTCGCGGTCACGTCCGGCACGCCCGGGCTTTGGTGCCGGAGTTCACGAATGAATTCGCTGATCACGAGCTTCTGTTGCTCGGGCGATTTTCCGGCCAGGACCAAGCGGGCCATATCCGCCAAGGATCCGGACCAGCGGGTTAATTCGGAGGCCGGGCGCGCGAAGACGGGGCGCGTCCCCAAGACAGGGGGCACCGCCGGAAGATCGCCCTCCGGGTGCTGGCCATTTCCATTGCCATGGTCGGCGCCGATGCTGTTGGTGCGGACAGAAGTCGTATTCAACACAGCCGTTAAACTAGGTGAGACGGCGGAGGTGCCAAGGATACGATGAAGTTCATTGGGACAAAACGGCTCGGACGACGATGGTTCGGGGGTGGAATGGGTCGAATTACCTGCCGCCCAGACGTCCGCCGATTGGTTGGCCTGGGACGAATGCCTTTTGGAAGCCTCAGAAGGCCAGGCTGAACGATCAGAACCGTGCGAAAAATTCTGGCTCTGGGAATCCCCAACACCCTTCGTAGTCGTCGGATTCGGTCAGAAGGTTGAAACTGAGGTAAACGTTAACGTTTGCGATGAACTAGGGATTTCGATCCTCCGCCGGTGTTCTGGAGGGGGTGCGGTGGTCCAAGGAAAGGGTTGCTTAAATTATGGTCTTATTTTGGCGATCCCAGAATCGGGGCAACTGAGCACGATTACCGGTACGAATACTTGGGTGATGGAACGAAACCGACGAGTAATGGAGTCTGTTTTTGCGGCACCCGTGCTTGTTCGAGGCCACACGGATCTGGCGATGACTCGGGAGGGACGCGAGCTAAAATTTTCTGGAAACGCGCAACGTCGAAAACGAAGGACCCTTTTGTTTCACGGCACCTTGCTCTGTGATTTCGATCTTGCCCTGATTCCCCGGTTGCTTCGGCGGCCTTCCTGGGCGCCGGAGTATCGGGCTCATCGTGAGCATTCGGAATTTGTGACTAACCTTGGAGTTCCGAGTGACACCGTTCGTCCCGCCCTCGCCGCGGCTTGGCGCGCGACCCGCAGCGCCCGAACTCGGCCCCGTGATCGTTCGGACCTTATCCCCCTGCTCACATCCCGCTATGGTCAACCGGAATGGCATCGCCGATTGTAACATTGTAACTCAATTTCATTTCCAAGATAAGCCTCATGAACCACCTCCAAGTTGAGTGAGCCCGCCAGCCAGGAGAGCAGCGACCCACAATAGGATTACAGCTCTCGGTTTGCTTAAACCGGCTCGGACGAGGCGGTGCGAAAAATGATGGGTGTCGCCCAGCCAAAATGGACGACGATTCCAAGTGCGAACGCCGACAACGTAGGCCAAGTCCGACAAGGGCACCGCGAGGATGACCAAAGGAGTCAATACGGCCAAGC
>JAYVTS010000152.1:0-15493 GCA_043788645.1 Verrucomicrobiota bacterium | reverse complement strand
AAGGGGCCGGGGATGGCCGGGAAACCGGATATTAACCCCAAAGATGCTCCGTTCTGATCACGGGCGCTCTGGTGGATGCCGCAAGGCGTCTTCCGAATGACCCTCGGAGAGCTGTATGCAGGAAAACCGCCTGTACAGTTCGATGAGGGGCGGGACTGGGATCGGATACTGACAACTGCGGTCGGTTTAACTCCGCTCTCCCAGTCTCGCCTACTCTACTCCGCGGAAAGACGAAAGTGCGAGATTCCCGACTATTTCACTAACCTGAAGAAGCGCTCTCCCGCTGGTGGCGCGATGGTCACGCACTTCATCGCGCCGTCCTCGGCGGGCACCAAAGCGGACGGCGACCACGTCAGCAGTCCGAGGTTGAGTGTCTCCTGCAGACCGAAGCCGGTCGCTGAGGATGGCCAACAAATCTTAACCGTGCCATTGCTCAGAACACGGATCGTCAATGCTGGGGAGCCGGGCACGACCGTCTCCGACACCACGGCCCAGAAACCGCCTTCCAACGCGAAATTGCCACCCTTCAGCACGCCGACGTCTGGCTGGCCAATCGTGCCGCTCAGTGTGTAAGTGCCCCCGCTGCTCGTCCCGCCGCCACCATCGATGGTGAACGGTTCGAGGGCGAAGGGTTGGGCGATGGTTCGGAATGCCGTCAGCACCAGGACGCCGAGCGGACTGCTGAGGCGTCGACTGATAAGAATTTGAATGCTCGACGCTCCGCGGTTAGAGAGATTTGCCTTCGTCGAAGTGTTTATTTTTCCACCGTACGCCCTCCGATTTCCCAGTCAATCCCGGATGAGGGATCGCAGACCGCGCGGGCGGGAGCGTTTGTGAGTGATTTAGGCCGATTTCAGAGCGCGATTCAGCCCGTCGAGGTGATCGGTTTTGGTTCCGGTCCGAACGTGATCCACCAAATGGGCGATGGTGGCCAACACCTTGGGTTGGTCGCAGTCCGAAGTGAAACAGTTCTGCGGGCTGGATGTAATGACCGAGGAGCTATTGAAACAAGCGAGGTTGGAATTGAATTTATCTGCTCGGGCCTTTATTTGAAAAAAACCGCTCCGGTGACCCGGAGCGGCTCTGAGGTTAAATCCGTTGGATCCGGCCTACTTTTTCTTCGCTTTGGGAGCGGCGGCTTTCCGCTTCTCATCAATCGCGGCTTGCGCGGCGGAGAGACGCGCGACGGGAACTCGGAACGGACTGCACGAGACGTAGGTCAATCCGAGCTTGTGGCAGAATTTAACGGAATCGGGTTCGCCGCCGTGTTCACCGCATATCCCGAGCTTGATCCCAGGACGGGTCTTCTGGCCCTTTTCAATCGCGATCTGCATCAATTGGCCGACGCCAGTCTGGTCAATCGTTGCGAAGGGATTTTGTTTAATGATTTCGTATTCGGCATACGGCGCGAGGAAACTGCCCGAATCATCGCGGCTCATGCCAAGACAGGTCTGGGTGAGATCGTTCGTACCAAAACTAAAGAACTCCGCGGTGTGAGCGATTTCATCGGCGGTGAGAGCCCCGCGTGGAACTTCGATCATGGTCCCCACGGAGTAGGAGAGCTTAACCTTTTTCTCGGATTCCACCTGCTTCGCGACTTCGTGAACGATCGCGACTTGGAGGTCGAGTTCTTTTTTGAAGCCCACGAGCGGAATCATGATTTCAGGTTTGCACTTAATCTTGGCCTTGGCACACAACGCGGCGGCTTCAAACACGGCGCGCGCCTGCATCCGGGTGATCTCCGGATACTTGATCCCGAGACGGCAGCCCCGGAAGCCGAGCATCGGGTTGAACTCGTGAAGTTCATGGACGCGGGTCATGATCTTCTCGACGGGAATCGAAAGTTTCCGGGCGAGATCCATTTGCTGCTCCTTGGCGTGCGGCAAGAACTCGTGCAACGGCGGATCCAGGAAACGAATCGTGGCCGGGAAACCTTGAAGGGCTTTGAAAATCCCAAGAAAGTCTTCCCGCTGGTACGGAAGCAACTTGGCCAGCGCCGTTTCGCGGGCTTCCAGTGAGTCGGCCAGGATCATTTCGCGCATCGCATCAATGCGATCACCCTCGAAGAACATATGTTCCGTACGGGTGAGGCCGATGCCGGTCGCGCCGAATGCCAGAGCGTTGCGGGTTTGTTCCGGGGTATCGGCATTGGTGCGCACTTCCATGCGGGTAAATTGCCCGCACCATTTCATGAGCTGAGTGAAGTTTTTGAACTTCTCCGTCGCTTGAGCGGCTTTATCGTTGTGGATCAAGCCCGCAATGATTTCGGAAGGCGCCGTCTTCAGCTGCCCGGCGTACACGGTGCCGGCGGTACCGTCGATCGAGAGGAAATCCCCTTCCTTGAAGGTTTGGCCACCGACGCTGACGGTTTTCTTATTGTAATCGACTTCGAGCGCCGCGGCGCCGCAGACGCAGACCTTACCCATTTGGCGGGCCACGAGGGCTGCGTGCGAACTGACGCCACCGCGGGCGGTGAGAATCCCTTCCGCCGCAATCATGCCTCGGAGATCTTCCGGCGACGTCTCGACGCGGACGAGGAGTACTTTTTCGCCCTTTTCCGCAGCGATGACCGCCCGGTCTGCGTTCAAATAGATGCGACCGGAAGCCGCACCAGGACCGGCGGGGAGCCCTCGAGCGATGGCCGGCACCTTCTTGACTTCGGCGAGATCGAACACGGGGGCCAGCAGTTGATCGAGCTGATCGGCGGGATTACGCATCACGGCCGTCTCGGCGTCGATGAGCTTCTCCTTCACCATGTCAATGGAGAACTTGAGGGCGGCCATGGCAGTGCGTTTGCCGTTCCGCGTTTGAAGCATGAACACCTTCCGATCTTGGATGGTGAATTCGAAATCTTGCACATCCTTGAAATGCTTCTCCAACGTGTGACGGATGGTATCGAGATCCTTGTAGGCACTCACCATGACGTCTTTTAGTTTGAGAACCGGGTCGGGGGTGCGGACACCCGCCACCACGTCTTCGCCTTGGGCGTTCATCAAGAATTCACCGTAGAACTCCTTGACGCCATTGGCTGGATTACGAGTAAAGGCGACGCCGGAACCAGACGTTTCACCGGTATTGCCGAACACCATCGCCTGAACATTGACTGCCGTTCCCCACTCGGCCGGGATGTTATACTTGCGGCGATACACGATGGCGCGGTCGTTCATCCACGAACCGAACACGGCACCGACGGCGCCCTTGAGCTGATCCCAGGGGTTCGTTGGAAAATCTTTTCCGGTGCGATCTTTGACGAGCTTTTTGAAACGGGCGATGAGTTCCTTGAGGTCGGCCGTCGTGAGTTTGGTGTCCTCAAGATCGTGGTTCCCGTACTTTTCTTCCTTCAGATGCTCGATTGTATGTTCGAAAGGATCATGATCTTCCCCGGGGCGTTTCTGCACACCGAGCACGACATCGCCATACATTTGCACGAAGCGACGGTAACAATCCCACGCAAAACGCTCATTGCCCGTGGCTTTGACGAGTGCGAGGACGGTTTCGTCGTTCAAGCCGAGGTTTAGGATCGTGTCCATCATGCCGGGCATCGAATCACGAGCACCGGAGCGAACGGCCACGAGCAACGGGGTTCTGGCTTTGTCTCCGAATTTCGTGCCCATGATTTTTTCCATGTTGGCCACGCCGGCTTCGATCTGCGCCTGGAGTTCCTTCGGATAGGTGCGCTTGTTTGCATAGAAATGGGTGCAAACTTCCGTGGTGATGGTGAATCCCGGTGGCACCGGGAGGCCGATCCGGGTCATCTCGGCGAGGTTCGCGCCTTTGCCGCCTAGGAGGGCCTTCATGGACCCATCGCCGTCGGCTTTTTTGTTACCCCAGGTGTAAACGTACTTCAGAGCTTTTGCCATAATTGCAGTATTCGCGGTGTCTATAATTGTGAGAAAATGCGGCGGAAAACCGCCAAAAAACGGAAGTGGGAGTTTAGGCAGCACAGCCGCAGCGTCAACGGGTGAAAGGTCAGACAAATTTCGATAAAAAAAGGGCGCGATGCGACCATTTTGTAGATTCCGACGAAGGACGAACTGAACCATCATCCCGCTTCAGGATAACCGGAGAACCGCGGAGGGACACTGATGAACGCAAATCGGTCGGGGCCGAATCCTGTAAACCTCACAGCAGGTCGAAGCAGCAAGACTCAGGACTCCGTCAAATTTATATCATGGCACATAATTGAAGTTCGAGCGGGTGGGAAATTGGGATTGGCATCGTCCCAACATTTGAAGTAGTATGAATTCACGGGATCGTTTCCCAGCTGTATGGCAACTGACACCAAAGAACAGCGCGAGGCGCAAGCACTGTTGCAAAACACAACTTTGTACCGGGAGTTTCTTCTCGAACGAGAGGAAATCCTTCGGCACAAATGGATCGAATCTGAAAAGGTCGGGCACGACATCGGATTTGATTCCGCCCTGATGGATTGGATCACCCATCACCGAGGAGGCTGGAGACGCGGCCGCCAACCCCGGTCCGATGCTGCGCTAGTGGGTTGAGTCGGTGAGTGCCCACTGCGTCCTCTACAAGGAGTGGATTCCGTCATTACTTAGCCGCTTCGGGCGGGCGGGCAACGGATTGGGTCGCCATCCAGGCCAGGAAAAGACAGCCAAAAAAGACCAGCCCCAGGATCGTCACACACAAACTGGGCGGCGCAATTCGCGTCGCACCCGCTCGCAAACGAAGACGCAAGTCCGTAAACGTATCAACTTGCACGGCGCGACGGAAAGTGAGCAGCCGACCTTGTTCGGGAATCGCGGCGCGAATCGCCGACGGCGCGGTCACCGCCGCGTCTTGCTGTTGAACCAACCGCTCGGCTAGCCTCGTTAGCGACGCATTCTCGTCCGCCGTATTGGAGTCAATAATCTGTTTGGCTTCTTGTTGGGTATAGGTGGCTTCTTTGCGGTTACGGAAATCGCGGAGATTGCCCGGGCTCTGATTCGACTCACCGCCCGCGGAGGATTGGCGGACATTGAGGCCGATGATCGCTTGCTGGAGTTTCAAGTTGTGAAGCTGAACCCGTGCATCTTCGTTGAAGGCGTCATCGTGGGTACTTAGACCGAAGGCGCTTTGGAACGCCCTCCGCGCCTGCGCTTGATCTCCCTTTTCCAAATAGGTATTGCCCATCGACAACATCTCTTCCGCCGCTCGGGTTTTTTCCCGATTGAGATTGTTCTCTTGGTCGAGATACGATTTCACATCGACGGCCACCGGCTGGACAATTCGAGCGTCTCCCTGCAATTGCAACGTGCCGGACCAATCGGAGAGTTGCCATTTGTCATTCAGATACACCTGCCAGGTAATATTCTCAAGCGGGAGATCAAATTTGGGACCGGCCAATTCCAGGTCCAGTTTCCGCGCTCCAGCCGCGCCGATTTTGCTGGAGTAAAAAAGTTCAACGGTCGTGGGCCTTCCCGAGCGTGACTGTTGTTCCAGTGGAATCAGGATTTGGTCCTGATCGCGCCAAGGCCAAACGCCATTTTGATTGACGAACGCAAACCAAAACCGGGCGTCTGGGGGCAGGGTGAAGTGAAGCAATCGTTTATCGCCCGGGACTAATTCCATTTTGACTTGGGTTAACATCACCCCTTCGTCCGAAATCGCGGAGGTCAATGTGACGCTATTTACCCGGGCGGGAAGTAACTTCATCGCGTCATGCCGTTCCAGCGCGAGTGAAAGTTTAAATGCCGGTTCGACCAATCGGAAGGTAAAGTTGGCCGTGGCCGCTTCGAGATCCTGTCGGAGTGATCGCGGAATTGCCTGCCATTCGGCGGCTTGTAGCGCATTGGACAGGACTTCGGCGCGCACTTGGAGGCGACCGCCGGATTGTACGGTCACAAAGCCTCGCTGGAGATTCGCGTCCACCGCTTGCACCCCGTACACGACGACATTCGTCGAGGAAGCAGTGACGGGCGTTTGCCAGGTGACTTGCAGCAAATGTTTTCCAATCTGTCGGCGGGTAAGTTTCACTTCCCAAAGTTGCATTCCATTAGTCATTTGGCCCGGGAGCGCCAGAAAATCGTTCACTTGATCGCCTTGAAACCGAACACTTTCCGCCTCGGCCGGCAGGCGTACCCGGAACGATTTGAGTCCGGTGTTCTCAATCTGATATTGTAGGTTTGCCGTGACTTTCACCTGCGCTTCGCTCACGGCGATATGTTGTAGACCCAGCACTTGCACCCAGGCGTCAACCTGTTCAATCGCCAGCGAGAGTGCCCACTGGGGTTGCAAGAGGCGGAATGCGAGGACGCCTTTTTGTCGGATACCCGATTTTTGAGGATCTAACTGTGTGACTCCTTCGCGGGTTCCGATCTGTAACCGCATTCCCTGTTCGGGCACAACCACGAGTTGTCCTCGCTGTTTGGTGGCCTCTCGGAAAATCACCCGTGGTGCGGCAAAATTGGCCACCGACTTAGTGCCCGGCCCGGAGAGATTGACGTTGAGTTGCTGCTCCCCTTCGGTTTTGCCCCGGAAATGAAGTGTTATCAGGCGCCCTTCGACGGCCTTTAGTTCGGTCCAATGGCTCAAGGCCGCACCCGTGATCGATTCTACGTCTAAGCTAGTTGGAAGTAGAAAGCTAAGGCGGAATATGCCCGCTCGGGTAATCGCCACGGTCGCATTCACCGCGAGGACCGTCCGGTCTTCGCCCAGAGAAAGGGTCTCCTGGGTCTCGACCCGCACGTCTGGATCCACGGCCGACGCCTTGAGCGAGATCGCACCTTGGGGATCGGAATACCTGAACGCACGGCGCAAGGTAAGTCCGTTGATCTGCGAAGCCAGTGGCTCGCTGATGTTGGGCGGAAAATCCTCCAGATTCAGTGGAAGAAAAGTATCCGCTACCACGCTATCCAGTTGCACCTCGTTACCCGTAGCGAGGCCCACGGAACCCGATTGTCCGGCCGCCCCCGTCACACTCAGCAGACCGGCACTCTGCGCAAACGGCAACGGTCCAGTGGCCACCTGCGAACGGGCAATGAGCTTGAACGGACGCGATTGCGGCGCACTGAAACTCAATCGAAGTTTGCGCGTGTCCGGATCAAAACGCCAAAGCTTGAGGATTGAAGCGGTCGCACTTGAAGTCCCCTTGGTATCGCTCCGGGCACCCGATTTTGCGGGATCGATCACGTCCGTAATCGTCGCGCCCGTTGGGACGTCTATCAATAATTCGCTCAATTCCCCTTGCGCAGGTCGGATCTGAATTTGATGAACACCCTCAATGACTCCTGCGGCAGGTACGTATAATTGAAAAGTTTCCGCAAAAAATACCGCCTTTTCACCCGCCACATCCCGGCTGCGCGGTCTCCAGGCAATCCAAGTTTCCGTTACGGGCACCAAGACGAGGGTAGCGACGGTGGCAGGGGCGCTCGCGATATTGGACGTCGTTCGTTCGCGTTGAACCGAAACAGCGTTCGTGGAGGAAACGTCCACATCTAATTCGGACAGTGTGAGGGTAAGTCGATTCACCAAACCGTGTTGGGTCGGAAGCAAAAAACCATTCTCCGTATCCGTTTTTATGATGTGAACTTGATAATGGAGTTCGATGTCAAATGAACCATCGCGCAAGGCCAATAGTTGCTGTACCCGTATCGCGCCAGGCTGAGTCTGGACCCATTTCAGCGCATTCGTTGGATACACCACTCCGGTTAATACGGCCGGGCCGTAGAGGACCGGCAACAGCTGTTCTTTTGTTGCCTGCCAATGAATTTTTGCCGTGCCAATCGCAAACTGATCTTCGATCCGAATCTCTTGCACCACGGAGTCAGCTAACCCGGGTTCTTTCGGTAACCATCGCGGTAACGGAACAATTTCCGCTGCGCTGACCGATTCGCAACCGAATCCGATCAGCCCCATTAAACCGAGTCCAGTGGTCAGTAACAGGGCAATCGCCGTCACTCCAACATTGGTGATCGGTGGCAATGGTTCACTCGGGCCGTTGCTCTGCGGACGACGAGGCACCCGTTGCACCGCACGCAATGCCGGCAGCGCCACTTGAAACAAAAGAAATGCAATCAGCACCAAGAAAAATAGACCGCCACCATTGGGACAACGAAGGGCGGCCCAAGCAAATAGGGTCCAACCCAATGCCTCCACCGCGGCGCGCACCGGTCCAGATTCGCGAAGCAATGCATAACCCCACGCAATCAATGCGATCAACGCTGGCCACGCGAAACCCATGATCGACCAAAATCCGACGCGATCTTCCGCGTTGGCAAGTTCGACGCTGAGAGCACTATTGCTCTGCTGCACAGGTGCGAGAAAAGAGAGGGAAGGGGCAACGACTTGCCTTTCCGCTTGCGCTAGATTCACAAGGATACCGAATTGATACAAGGCAAGAACCAATGCCGCGCACCCCACGAGCGCCCCACCGAGATGCCGGACTCCAAGTCGATACGCACCCTCCCGCGTTCCCCAACGCCAAGCCCACGCCGCAAAAATGACCGACACGAAAGCGCTGAGAAACACGATTGCCACTTGAGAGCTCCTTCGGAACATCTTCGCCAAACCAACGAATCCCGAGGTATCTGGTGGCCCACCCACCGGCACCAACGAGCCACGAAGATAGGTCAGCCGTTGTCCTGTATCGGGCTCGATCCGCCATTCCGCTAGCAAAACCGGCGCGGCGATGATCGGCGCTACCGTGGTCACACGCTCGGATGATTTTGAGCGTGAAGCCAGCTTCAGGTCGAGCGTCTGCACCGCATTGGCATCCGCACGTTGCGGTAGGGGAATGAGGTTCCCATCCCCATCCTTCACCGGCACGACCGTCAAACCATTCACCGTGACGGACCACAAAGTGGTTCCGACTGGCAAAGCGAGGCGAAGATGTGAATTGCCCCTATTTTTGACGAAATAGCGCGCGTTCGTGAGGATTTCGCCGTCTTTGGAAATACGGGTTGTGAGCGAAGCTCGGTCCACCACCAGCCCCAAGGTCTCGCCCTGTTGAAGTGGACTGAGCGTCAATTGCAAATTGAACGGCCGCGCCGTATAGCGGTAGGCCGCCAAAATCGGCGCATCAAAAAAGAGCCGGTATTCCGAAGGAACCTCGGCCGTTTCGAGCGCGAGCAACCCCGGAGAAAGATTTACCGGTTTTACTTGGAATTGATACGCGCTCACCACCAAGGTGTGACCCTGTTCCACTTGCGCCTCCAGTAATCGAGCACCCGTAAACGTGAGGGTGTCGCCTTGGGCCTTAAACGGTCGTTCATAGGTGACCAATAAGGTATAAGCCCCCGACACAGGGGTGTTGAGCGTCACGACATACCCATTGGTCGTTTTCTGCCAATGATTGCGCAAATCCTTACCATTGAATTCGACATTGAAATATTCATCTGATAATGCCACTTGAAACGTCGAGACCGGCGCACCCGAGATGAACAAATTCATGGTACTGCTGCCATACGCGATGCCTTCACCGATGGAGAAGAGATGAAAGACATCCGCCTGCATGGACTGAGGCAAGCGCTCCACCCGGAGGGCCGCTTCCCAGGTCGGTTCCGTGAGTCGAAATGCCGCCTGAATTCCCGCAACTTTGCGAGGGAAAAAACCGGTGGCGATATCGGAGAGACCCACTGTCCGATCTGGGGTTAGGCGAAAACCAGCATCCGCCGAGACGCCCAGGTGTCCCCGGGTTGATTTCGTCTTAACAACCTCCACGCGGGGCAGCGTCCAGACGGGTAGACCCAGAGCCCCATTCCGTTCGAGACGCAGCTGGATGACTTGGCGATCCGCAATGGGCTGACCGTACACCAGACGCAGTTCCGCGCCCGGTTGATCCGCGGGTTCTCGGAGGAAATAATCACTCAAACCCGCCGCCACCACGCGAGCGACGGCGTAGCCTTTGGGGACTCGAATGAGTACTTCGCGCACGGGCGCCTCGCGGATATCCAACTCAAACTCAGCATCAATCGCCGTCTCCGTCTCACCCAAGTGATACACGAGCAACTCAGAGACACTCAGTTCGGGTAAGACGTTGTCGGCCTGGATCCGCAACGCGAAATCTGGGCTCGAAAACCGAAAAGCAAATCGCTGACCGGATGATGCGCCGAGCAGCGCCTTCGTCGCATCGGATTCCGGGAATTGTTCCGGCGAGATTTGGGAAAGTCCGGTGGCCTGGACGACTTCGAGTCGAACCGCGCCTTCATTTACGACGCGAAAATGCCCCGCAAATCGGGTTGCACCCTCCGGCCGCAGTTGGATCGTCTCAATCGCTTGCGGAAACGCGCCCAACTCTGTCTGCATTTGCACCTGCAAAGCGAACGTCTCCTTTTGGGGCTGATTGAAATCGACCGTGATCCGACGTTCAGGAGAGTTCGGGACCGGGGTTACTTTCCAAGCAAGTACATTGGCCCCTTGCACCGCGGTGACGTTCCCGGATCCACGCACTTGCAAGAGGACCTGACTTAATTCGCCTTGCATGACTTTTCCTTCGATTAACGCGACTTGGCGCATGAGACCGGGTTTAATCGCAATTTGCGCCAGCATTTCCGCTGCGTAAAACAGCCTCCCTTCAACCTCCGGTCGTGTACCTTTCCAGGCTAAGCTCACGTTGCCGTCGGGCGGGAGAAAGCTCTTAAAATCTCCCCCCGATCGCTCCGGACGCGCCGCACCGGCAAATTCAAATTGAGTGGTCGTAGCCAATCCTTGAAAGACCACGGGCGCTAGCCCATTTGGCGCCACCCGAAAATCGACCCGACTCCACCCCTCGCTTTGGCGAACCGCCGCATTGAAACGAAACCGGATCGGAAAATCCCCCGCTTGATCGAATGTTAATAGAAATCGGCCATTCTGAAATTTCACCCGCCAATCAGGCGACGACACCGCTTCTGCCAGCGCCACACCGCCGGACAGGAGGAAGAGTGAGCCTCCCCGAGGATTCGTCACATGAGCCGTAGCGGCGAGAGTGAAGGCGGCAGCGGAATCCGAGAGCTGGCCTTCCAATCGGAAATTCTGCAAAACCACTCGGTTGGCGTCCGGATCCCGTGTCGTGAGATTGAGCGGCAACGAATAGGATGACCCCTGGAACCGAAAAGCGAGTGGTTCCGCCTCCTCGGATCTGGTAATACCCCGAAGTGGCTCCGGAAGATACCGCAATTCGATCGGTAAAAGCCCGCTGGAATTGGTGGGTTGAGCCTCAAATTCCCGGGCAACTTCCACTTTCAGGAATCCCTGTAATAATGCCGGTTGAGGGGAAGAGAGCGTCAGGGTTTGAACCGGATTTACCCAGGATCGCAGTTCGCGTTCGGCAATGATATTAATACTGAGTTGGGTCAGTGGCTGGTCGAGCTTGCGCGGACGCAAGACGAGAGAGCGAGTGCCGTTCGTCTCCTGTCGAACCGACCAATCTTGCAGCCCGTCTCCGGTCACCCGTTTAATATCGCCTTCGCCCGTTAAGGTGAGAGAGAGTTCCTTCGCCTCACCGCTCAATATTTCAAAAGTCGCAGCGATCAAATGGGTGTGTTTTTCCCGTGTGATCTGAAGCGTTTGCTGGAGGGCAGTCGCAAAGAGAAGCGGGGTATGATCGTCGCCGCGACCAGCAAAACTTCCATCAATAACGAGCCGCGCTTTTCCGTCTTGGACGCCGCCATGGATCGAAAGGTCCTTTATTTCTGCTTGCGCGGCGCGAGCCAACGGATTCGTCACCATCAAAAAGGCGAGGGAAAATAGGAACCAAGGTTTCATGGGATAAGAAAGGCCGCGAAGAGAAATCAATCCGAAAAATAAGAAAGAGTCTTTAGATGTCCGATCACTTACCGGTCAGGCGTTTGGCTTGGCGGATCATTTTCAGCAATTGGAGGGGGCGCGGATCGACCGAAGTGCTTACCACAACCCCGTTAAGATAGCCGAGCAATTGATCCGGATTGACTTCGGCGGCGTAGGGACTGGCCACGAGCCATTCGCTGAATGCAGAGGCCGACGTTGCAAGCTGCAGCGAGGCAGTGGCCTGTTCCAACGTCTTTGCCGTGCCCGTATAAGAAACCGGCCATTCGTGCTCTCGATAATCACTCGTGCCGGGCACCTTGAAACGAATTCGTACCGTGGCGATAGGCCCTTCGCCGGCCGGATTTACCTGCACGATATACAGTGCGTTGCCCGCTTCAGCGGCACCGATCTCGGCGGCATCGACCCTATTATCCCGGAACTGTTCCTTCGTCAGCTGATGCTTCGCGTAACCAATTTGGCGATACGTGGTGGCGCGGCGGGGGTTAAATTCGACCTGCACTTTCACATCGGAGGCCGCCACGTTCAAGGCACCCGCAAGCTGACCAGCAAACCGATCCGCCGCATCTTCAACCGAATTCACGAAACCATATCGACCATCACCATTCCGGGATAACGATTCGAGGAGATCGTCGTTATAGCCCTCCCAACCGATTCCAAAGCAGTCGAGTGCAATTCCCTGACGTCGCTGAGTCTCGACCATTTTGCGGAGGGAATCCGGCCGGACTTCGCCAAGATTCGCCGCGCCATCGGTCAGCAAAACGACGCGGTTGACTCCATTTGCTAGAGAGTGCCTACGAGCAGTTTGATACGCGAGCGTCATCGCCAGCTCGAGATTCGTGCCCCCCTCGGGTGTCAATGCACCCACTCGTTCCGTGAGTTCTCCCGCCTGACTGCCGGGCATTCCATCGATCCACAACCGGGCGGTGCGAGCAAAGGCGACGACGCTCACTCGATCCTGCGCTTGGAGTTGACCGGCTAAGATACTCAGACACTCCCGAAGAATAGCCACCCGATCCGCACGTTCCATGGAGCCCGAATGATCGAGCAACAAGACCAAATTGAGCGGGCGACCTGGTTGACGGCCGGTCGCGGCGGTTTTGACGGAGAAGCGAAGGACCTCGCGGTCGTGGGCAAATGGGTAGCGAGCGCGTTCAAACGCGAAGGCAATCGGCACGCCACCCGTCGGTTCCGGGTCGCGATAATCGAAGGCATTAATAAACTCCTCGCTTCGGATCGTGGCCGGATCCGGCATTTGATCCTGCTCCAAACTCGCCGCCGCGAGTTTGAAGGAAACATCGCTGACATTGAGCGAGAACGTGGAGAACGCCTGATCGGCGGCCGCAATTTCAGGTTGCGGAACTGCGACGGGGGTTGCGGGGCGCGGGCGCACCACATCTTTGGAGTCCCCGGTCATCTTTTGCTTGGTTGACTCCACTTCGGTTAAAGTGGGTGCTTCTTGCTGCGTTCGGGCTTTGGAGACTTGTTGGCGGACCGAGAGCGAATCCTCCTGACCGCTTTCAATCCCGTTCCCGTCCTGTAATCTCACCCTTTGATCTCGACCGAGAGTGTCCAGTTTGGTGAGGTCGCTCGAATAGCCCAGAGGGAGACGATTCTGATCAAGCCCTTCGCCACGGGCTGGCTCTTTGGAATCGGCGCTCGTGACTCCTAATGCGACCTCACGGGCTACGGGAGTCAGAGCAAGCGGCGCCAAAAGCTCCACCTCATCGGATCGAGTATTGGATGCCCGCCCGCCTGCTTGCGGTTGAGTTTTCAATTCAACGACGTCGGCGACTTCCTTTGATGCGGCGGACTTGGCAGAAAAACCAAAGGAACGTACCTCATTTTCTCGGACCGATGGGGGAGGTGAAAGTAGACCGAGGTTCTCAGTGGGTGCCTGAGATGCGACCGCCCGAGGCGGTCCATTTTCACCTATATCTAGGGATGTGACGCTACCAGAGGAAGCTGCGGCTTGATCCGAAAGTGGCACGGCAAATCTTGATAGCGACGGTGCGAGAGTCGACTTCGCGGGCACACCCTTTTTGAATCGGACGCTCAGCCGAGAGGGTTTTGCGAAATTGGTGATCAGCGGGCCGTCGGCGGGACCTTCGAAAGTGGATCTTGTTTTTGCGCGGTCCTGCGGAATTTCAAAGCCGGGTGCCGGTGCGGCTGCAGATAGGGCATTGAGGTTCGGAAGCAAAACCTCGCTAGTTCGCCCATTCTGCGGAAGCGCAGAGCCCCGACGATTTGAATCGCCTTTCTCGCCGAAAGTCGACTTCAGGGAGGTCATCGGCGCCGGGCTTGCGTTAGGTGCAACGTCTTCGGCACTGTCCGATAGTTGGCCACCGGCAGCCAGGGTCGCTTGCTCAGTGGAAGAGCGCAAAACACGACCGTATGTCTCTTTGTCCTCCCCCAACCGCTTTTCAGCGAATTCCTGTGGTTCTGACGGCACGTCCGCAGGCAAGGTCACCGTTGACGGGGCGGATTGCGAAAATGAATAAATCGAGCGATCCGAACTCGACTCGGACTTGCTCCAACTTTGGAAACCGTCATCCGTCTTGATTCCGCGGGAGTGCAAGGAGTCGAGGTCGGACTGAGAATAATTCCCACCACTGGCTCTGCCGACCTCATACGGTACATGATTGCCAATAATGAAACCGGCCACCGCCAGGAGGCCGATCATCATCGCCGCCAACGAACCCCATTCGCTCCAATTAATTCGCGAAGGTTTAGTAAATTCCCGCGGGCGGATCACCTGGAACGAGTAGAGCAGTTTTTCTCGACGAGCCGCCGACAGTTTTGGCGGCTCGGAACTCGTGAGAAGTTCTTGCTCCGGAGCCACAACCGTCTCTCGGACGAGTTCAAGGGTGCGGACTAAACGACCGTATAAACGGACCATCTGCGGATCGCTCAACGGAGAACTCGTATCCAACTGCTGACGAATTTCGGCGGCGGCTTCAGGCGACAATTCGCCTAGTAGCAACGCGGTGAGACGTATTTCCCGTTCGTCGGCGGGGGACAATACCAGCGGGATAGAATCCGGGTTCATGGTAAAAGCCCAGCGTGGGCTAACTCGGCAGAGATGGTTTTTAACGCGTGATGGAGGAGATACCCGACATTTCCAATACTGATTCCAGTGCGTTCGCTGATCTGTTGGTAGGAAAGGCATTCATCGAATTTCAAATGCACAACCTCGCGACTGCGTTGATCAAGGGCTCCGAGGCTCAGGCGAACTAATCCGATACTTTCTCCCCGAATAATCTGCTCGTCCGGCAACAGATCTGGATCTGCGGTGTCGAAGGCCGGTTCCGTTTCGCTGGCAAGTGGCATGAGCTGAACAATCTTGGCAGTCTGCCGTCTATCATTCAGCGCCAGATTATGCACCGTTCGATAAAGCCACCGACGGGGCTCGCGCACTTCGACCTTCTGGGCGTGCAATTTCATAAACGCGTCTTGAACGATGTCCTCCGCGGCGGCCCGCTCGCCCAGCAACCTCAGGGCATAACTGAGCAGAGGCGATTCGAGAGCTGCGAACAGCTCTTCGATCGACTCCTGGCGAGGGACACTCACCGATGCAGCGGGGAGCGGGATCACGGTCATGCTGAGGGAAACGGCGCCACCCGACCGCTCAGGCGTCGTAAGCGGCTCCGGCTTGGCAGGTCCGACATGAATTGCATCTTCCCCAGTACGACACCGGGTGGGGAGGATCCTTAGAAAAAAGAATGGGAAATTTACACGCTATTCAATATCCGTGAGTTGCTTCTTCAACATC
>JAYVTS010000151.1:0-9873 GCA_043788645.1 Verrucomicrobiota bacterium | reverse complement strand
CTACTGACACCTGGGCCCTTTCACGCTAGGGTGCGCCTCGTGGGCGAACCATCTCCACAGCATGACACATCGCTTGACCGTCTCTGGAAAGAGTACGGTCGCACGTTTCAGGCGTTTGACGACCTGACGCTGGCTCGTTGGTGCGCGCAGACCCTAGGCCAACTGCACGGCCACGCTTGGCGTGCCAGCCATCCCCTCGTAGGCGCGTTTAAGTTGGCGGCGCAGATTGCTCACGAACGCCGTCTTTGGCTTCAAAAATTGGTCAACATTCCTCACGGCTACCACGCCGCACCTTGTTGTCGCGCTCCGTTCCTGCCGTTATTCACCCGAGATATCGCGGAGCATGGTTTGCTCTGCCAGCATTGCAACGAACCGTTGGTGCCCTTTGACGATCTCCCGGTCGAACTCCAACTCGAAGCCAAACAGTGGGCCGAAACCTATCACCCGATTCACGAAATAGCGCATTGGGAAGAGAGCAAGCAAGCAAGCCGAGACTACGACGCCAAATATGAAAAAGCCGCGCAGGACGTTGAAGATTTGCTAGCCCAAGCGGCCACTCACCTGATCCCGCGGTTCTTGGGTCACTATCCTGCCATTCTTTGGGAAGATCAGGACGAATGCCTGGAAGTCAGGCCTGAAGATATTGAAATCTAGCTCGGACCTTTTCCCAACTCGTCGACCCATCCGCGGCGATGGGCTCGACACCGCGCAGACCACCCCAAAGAGGGGGGCTCGTGTCCTTCGTCCTCTCGACCCTGGGCCGCTCAGCTCCCTAAACTGAACATCGCAACGCCTCCCACGACGGCCACGCCAGCAATCAACATCCAAATTGCCGTTTCGGACACCGCCAGTGAGCGTTGGGCGGCCGGGCAGATACCAAACCGGAGCCGAGCTGCGCCGAGCCCAATAACGTCTCCATTTCGCAGCAAATGTTCTTGCTGAGGCTGCGTATTCACGGTGACGAGGGCCTGACTCGATGGCCGCACGACATAGCTCCCGGTGGAATCTAGAGTTATTTCCGCGTGAACTCCCCAAACCCCGCGCTCAACGAGGACCACTTCCAACCCCTTTTGCCGACCCAAACGAATCAGGGCGGCCTCCAATTGGAATCGCCGCCCTGGAATCGGATCGCTGAGCACCGTCAACTCGATCATCAAAAAATGGTTCGGTCCACATGGATCCGATCACCGGGATAAATGGGTTTATCGGCCGCTGGATCTTTGTCGGCCGTTTTGTAATTCACGTCAAACTTGGTCCCATCCGCCCGGATCACATGAATCTTGGTCCGTTTGGCATATTCGGTAAACCCACCCGCCATGTTAATCGCCTTGGTCAGCGTCAAATTAGCCTGATGGGCGTAGGTACTCGGCGATTTGACTTCGCCCCCGATGGAGATGGGCCGAGTCGGAACTTCAATGGCAATATTGATGTTCTTATATAACCCTCGGTTAATGTAGAGATCGCGAATCTCTTTTTCGAGTTCCGTTTTGGTCTTCCCCACAAAATCAACCTCTAAGTTGAGGTGCAAAACGATTTTATGATTGGCCGGAATCTGTTGTTCGGTCGGGGCCACTTGATTCGGAATGTCCGAGTAAATGATCTTTACCTTGTCCCCCACATTGAGATACTCCTCATTAAGCGAGGATTTTTTTCCAGCCGTCACCACGGGACTATCCGCCGTCGAACAGCTGGCGCAAATCCCGCAAAACAGGAGGACTGAAAGCATCTGGAACCAGGGGATTCCAAGCCGGTTTTGCCATCGTTTCATCTTAAATTCTTAGAACTAATCGAATCGCTACGTCTCAATACTTTTTCTTGAGTTCGACACTCGCCTTACCGGAAGAATCCTTGGCTTTGCTACCCTTGTCCGCCTCTTCCTTGCTGTCCGAGCTCTTCGAGTAGTAGTCGTAATAATAGCCGCTATAGTAGTAATAGTAGCTATCCTGAGAGATATTAATGTTGTTCAAGACCACGCCCAAGAGCCGGTCTTTGCCACCAATCTTCTCCACCATTTGCTTGGCGCGCAGCGTCATTTGCTGCGGGTATTTCCGGTACTGGACCACCAAGATCGCCATATCGACTTCCGCTACGAGAATGGAAGCGTCGCTGACGCCCATGATCGGCGGTGAATCAAAAAACACGAAATCATACCGATTCCGAATGTCTTGAATGAACTCTCGCATGGCGGCGGAGTTCAGAATCCCCAGAGAACTGCTGGGAAGTTTACCGGATGGAAGGAAATCCAAGCCGGGGAGCGGTGTGGTTTGGACGACCTCTTCAAGCCGGTTTTGTTTCAGCAAATAGTTGGTGAGGCCGATCGCGTTGGAGACACCGAGAATTTTGTGCAAACTCGGACGTCGGAGATCGGAATCGACGATCAAAACGCGGGCTCCGTTTTGAGCGAAGACGGTCGCCAAGTTGAAAATCGTGGTCGATTTACCTTCACCGGCACCACCCGAAACCACGGTCATCGTTCGGGCACCCGGATCTTTTCGGGAGAACAAAATATTGGTCCGCAACACGCGATAAGCCTCCGCGTGAGGACTATCGGGACCCTCCTTAAACAGAGCCGCCACGTTTTGAGGAATGACCCCGAGAACGGAAGTTCCCAAAGCGTGTTCGACATCGTCGATCGTCTTGACGCTGGTATCGAGGTATTCAATGAAGAATGCCAGACCGACGCCCAAGAGTAGACCGAAAATACAGCCCATGGCGATATTGGCCACCTTGTTGGGTTTAACCGGTTTCCGCCCGGGGATTGCCCGTTCAATCACTTGCACGGAGGTTTCCGTTCCCATCTTGATGCCTACCTCTTCTTGCACGATCTGCATCTGCATCACATCTCGCATCCGTTCTTTGTTGGCCAATTCCCGCTGGGCGGCGATGAACGGCTGGTAGCTGATGAGTTCCTCACTTTGCTGAGTTCGCAGTTTGTCGATTTCCTTATCAAATTCCTGAATCACCGCCAAATCACTGCCCAACTTATCCTGATATCCCCCCAAGATTCCCTTAACCTCACGGTTGATCTGTTCTTTCAATTTGACCAACATTCCCACCACTTTTGTCACCTCGGGGTGCTCTGTCCCCAACTCGGAGAGGGTGGTCCGACGAATTTCGGCTTGGTTAAATTGACCATTCAACGTCGTCAATTCGGTCCCCGGATTCAGCGTGGCGAGTCGACTCGGCAGTTCGTCGGCCGGGGTGTCGACAAGCTTTTTATAGATGGTATTCAGCCGCTCAAAGCTGGCTTTCGTCATGGTTCTTTCCGCGTCGAGCCGACTAATCTGCCCAGCGACCACCGATTCAAATGACGAAATCCCACCGGCCGCATTGAGCGGCACCTTTAATTTGATCTGGAGCTCCGAAACGTTCGTCTTCTGTGTCTCAACCTCCCTTTGTTGTTGGACTAACTTCTCTTTCAGGGTCGCCAGTCCACTGCCTTCTTTATCACTACGCCCCGACTTGCGATATTCTTTGTAGACCAGCGCAATGAGGTTGGCGATGTCAGCCGCCACGCCTTTCTCGCGATCAAAAACCGTCACGGTCACTAGACTCGTATTGCGATCAGGAGTTGCTTCGACGCTGTAATTGAGGATGTCGTATGCGTCCTCAATCGTAATCTCCGGAACATGCTCTCGCTTGGCGTAAAGGTCGTTTAGCTTCTGGCGTTTAATGACCTCTTCCAGGATGACGCGAGATTTCAGCAATGAAATCTGGGTATTGAAAAAGATCATGTCGTTGTCCGACCCGCTCTGGCGGACAGTGTCCAGATTGTAGACGTCTTTCAGTACCAGCATTTTTAAGGTGCTGGAGTACCGTTGGGTCAGCGAGAAGGTCACGGCGGTAACCGTGATGACCACCAACAGGAACACTGCCAAAATGATCAACTTACGGATCCGAATGATCCGCCAATAATCAAGAAAATGCAGTTTTTGCTCCCCGGCCTGAGTGCCAGGGGTAGCGGGCAAACCCGAGACGGGTTTCGGCGATTCCATACGTGATTAAAAAAGGAGGCTGAAAAAAGTTCCGGCCTCCTTTGCAGAAAAATGACTGTGAGACAGTGAAACGACTTCTTAGTACGTACCACGGACGCCGAAGAAGATCCGATTGCGGGAAAATTCGCGGGATACTCCAAGATCAGATTTGGTCTGATCAAAGTAATAAGCAATTTCCGTAGAAAGATATTGGTTGATCTTGTAGCTCAAAGTAGCACCCAGAATGAGGTACTTATCGCTCTCACTCGCGGTGTTCAGCACGGATTTGAGATCGTTGAACTGATATTGACCACTGAGTGATCCGCGCAAGCGGCCGGTAATGGCATGGCTCAACGCCGCGTAAATCGTCGTGGATTCGGAGTCCAAAATGTTATTGGCCCCGAATCGAATGGCATCCGTGGCCGCACGAGCATGACGAACGCCACCCTGGACGTAGCTCCCGGGATTGTAGGTCCAATTCAAATTCGCATCGACGTACGGATTGGTCTCGTCGGAAATTCCCGCTGCCTTGTAGTCGGTGATTTCAACACCGCCCCGAACGGATCCTAACAAGGTACCCGTGAAACTGTGGTCTACGGAGCCATACAACACATGGGTGTTTTTGTCGCGAATGATCGCCCCCAGCGTGTTGGCGGTGTAGTCACTGATTTTGTATTGGTAACCACCACCGACGACGGTCGTCGGCGTCAGCTGATAGTTAACCCGCAATCCTGGCACATGCTCCATGCGGTTGAGGGCGGCCGCGTAAGCATCGTCTGTGTAGTTAAAGTAGTTGTTCTGGTAGGCGACATTCATCGTCCACAGACGGCTGAGCTGCGCTTCAAAATCAACGCCAGCAAAATTGCGAACGTTGTTCCCCTTGGTTCGAGCAAGAGATGTAAAGGTGCCGCCGCCGCCCGTCACGAACTGATCCGGCTCCTGGGAGTACGCAAATTGATCGAACAAACTGATCTTGTACCGGGGAGTAAAGGTGTGGGTTAAGCCGAGATCAGCGCGGTGAGACTGATCGTACGAGCGATTCCTAACGCCGGGCTGATCGCGATCAGCATAACAGGTCAAGCCGTAGGTGTAGGCGAGGGTCAGGCGGGTCTGCTCACTAGGAAAGTTGAGCTGGAAACCAGGCGTGAATTCTACACCCGGGCTCGACACCTTGGAAGGTGAGCCTTTGTGGGCGGTGTAGATGTTGTCATCATAAAAGCCGCGGATACCGGCTTTAAGTGTGTACCACTTCCCGCTCTCTTGGGCAATGGCCGGGGTGGAGAGGAGAGCGACACTGGCCGACGCGAGGCCGGCGGCTTGCAGGATCTTCTTCATAAAATTTTGCACGTAACTCACCCCGGAAAATTCATCCCCGGGCATTTCGCTTGAACTTTCTAGGCGGACTCGCTTCCAGAGTCAACTCACAAATCCCTCTGGCCCGCCACTTTCCGTCGCAAAGTTGTTCACAATCAACCCTGCACATCCCGAAACTCGGCCAGATTGGGCCTTGTTCACGGAGAATTCGGGAACCCCGCTAATCGAGCATAAAGTCCGCGGAGCGCCACCAATTCTTTATGCAATCCGCGTTCTACGATTCGGCCAGCGTCCAAAACGAGGATTTGGTCCGCCCCTTGAACCGTCGAAAGCCGGTGGGCAATGACAAAACTGGTTCGTCCCACCAATAATCGCTCCAAAGCCCTCTGAATCTGACGTTCTGTGACGGTATCCACACTCGCCATGGCTTCATCCAACACCAACACTGGCGCGTCTTTTAACAAGGCCCGTGCAATGCTCATCCGCTGTTTTTCCCCAACACTCAGCCGCACTCCACGTTCTCCTACCTGGGTTTCATAACCCGCCGGTAAGCGCGAAATAAAATCATGCACCTCAGCGGTTCGAGCCGCGGCTTCCACTTCTTCCCGCGACGCATCCAGCCGACCGTACTGTAAATTTTCCAAAATAGTGCCATTAAACAAAAAAGGCTCCTGACTGACGACCGCGATTTGCCGCCGCAACACTTCCAGGGGCATTTGGGAAAGTTCCATCCCGTCTAACCGAACCTGACCCGCCGTCGCTTCGTAGAACCGGGGTAGTAAGTTGACCAAGGTACTCTTTCCAGCGCCCGTTGCGCCAACGATGGCGATCAATTCCCCCGGACGCGCCGTGAGCGTGACCCCACGCAACGCGGCTCGATTCTCCTCGTAGACCACATGGACGTCCTCGAAATGAACCTCACCGCGGGCCCGCCACGTCCTGGGCACCGGACTCTGAGCCAAACTCGGGCTTGGCTCCTCCGGCGCGTCCAAAATTGCGAACACCCGCTCACCCGCTGCCCGAGCGCTTTGGATCATTTGGTTGAGGGAGTGTAACTGTCCCAGAGGTTGGTAAAACATGCCCAAATAGAGAAGAAATTCGATCAATTGACCTTTCGTCATATTTCCCGCCAATACCTCCCGTCCGCCCTCCCAGAGCACCGCAGCCACCCCCAATCCGGCCGCGAAAGACATCGCCGGAAAATACCGACTCCAGGCCAGCATCACCTCCAACGTGCCCCGTCGCAGCGCGTCAGCCTGCTTTCCAAATCGCGCTTGCTCATACCCTTCGCGTCCAAACAATTTTACTTGTCGGACACCGGCAAGATTGTCCGTCAACAAAGCGTTTAGCCCCGCACTGGCCCGACTTCGTGCCCGGTAACGCGAATGGGCGGTGAGCGTAAACCACAGCGTCCCGACGGCCAGCAGGGGCAACGGCATCAATGCCACCCACGCGAGCATCGGATGGTTCAAAAATAACAGCGTTGTGACCCCCACCACCGCCAACACCGACACGACTCCCTGTTCGGTCCCATCAATGAGCAATCGTTCCATCGCGTTGACATCCTCAATGATCCGGGTGAGCAAATCGCCCGTGGTATGCCGATCAAACCAACGTACCGGCAACCGTTGTAAACGGGCGTACACCGTGCGCCGGATATCAAAAATCACATTTTGTTCAAACCGATTGTTCAACCGTATTCGCACGGCATTCAAGCCATCGCGAAGCACAAAGGCTCCCACCAAACCCAAAACGGCCGGTCCCAATAAATCTCCCCTCTGACCACCAATCACATCATCCAATACCACGCGGGTTAGCTTGGGAAACGCCAACGCCGCCAATTGCGACAGGATCGCGCAGCCCAGGGTCCCCAAAGCCAACCACGGATACGGTCGAAGATACCGGGCAACCCGGCAGACGACCTCTCGGGTCGTTAACTTTCGGACGTTGAGTGAACCATCGGGACCCGGAGCGGTTCGGGACGACTCCCCCACGGCATGACGCGAAGACATTACCTCAGCTTCGGCCAAACCGGCCGACGAGCAACCCGACGAAGGCCCCATCTACGGGTCATCGCGTCGAGGCAGGAAGAGTTCCCTAGCCCCAAACTGGCCTCGGATAACAAAACAATCTAAGCTCCTCCCATGAATTTACTCCGTCGCCTCGGACCGCTTTTGCTGGTCGTAGCAGGGCTTGGTCTCACCCTCGGTCGCGCCGCCACCGGAGGACTCGACGACTTAACTCAGCTTTTAGGCGAGAACACCGATGCCGGACTGCAACGCGACGTCCTCTTGGGTCTTAAAGCCGCCCTCAGCGGTCGGCCCTCCGTCCCCGCGCCGTCCGGCTGGGAAGCGGTCGAGACCCAATTGGCGGCCAGCGCGGACGCCGAAGTCCGGGCTCTGGCCCAATCTTTGGGGTTGACCTTCGGCAGTCCCCGCGCCCGGGCAGCATTGCGAGCCTTGGCCGCTAACCTCAGTGCCGAAACAACGGCTCGCCTGGCCGCCGTCGAAGCCCTGCTCCGCGCCCGCAGCCCGGATTTGGCGGGACTCCTGCAAGAGCTCTGTGCCAATGCCCCACTCCGCGCCGCCGCCCTTCGCGGTTTGGCACAGTTCGACGATCTCAAAACTCCGGAAGTCATTTTACAGGGTTACCCTAGTTGGACGGTTGAAGTCCGAAGGGACGCCTTGAATACCCTCAGTTCGCGCGTCGCCTATGCTCGTCCGCTGTTAGCTGCTGTCGCCGCCGGCCGCGTGCCCAAAATCGATCTGACCGCGGAACTGGTCCGCCAATTGCGCAACTTGAAAGACGACGATCTGAAGCGTCAACTCACCGAACTTTGGGGGCTTATGCAGGATTCAAGCCCCGACATGAATGCGGAAATTGAACGCGTGAAACGCCTGTATGGGGCGGGCGGCTCCCAGCCCGGTGACGCCTCGCGGGGCCGGGTCGTATTCAATCAAATCTGCGCCCAATGCCATCACCTCTTCGATACCGGTGGCCAAGTCGGCCCCGATATCACGGGTGCCAATCGCAGTGACTTGGATTATCTGCTCCAAAATATTCTCTTCCCCAATGCGGTGATCCCCAACGAATACCGCCAGACAATCCTGGAAACGAAGGACAGCCGGGTTTTGACCGGCATCGTCAAATCGGCTGAGGGTCCGGCGTATGTGCTCCAGACCGCCAACGAACTCGTCACAGTGCCGAAGGGAGAAGTAGCAAAACTCGAACAATTGGAAACCTCCATGATGCCCGAAGGTCTTCTGGGCAGCCTCGAACCCCAGGCGCTGCGAGATTTGCTCTACTATTTAGGCCGACCCGGCCAGGTAGCATTGCCCGGGGGGAAATGACCCCTTGGCATAGGATTTTGTCCGCTGCCCTCGGTTTTGTGGCCATTGTTGGCCGATCAGTCGTTGAACCGGCCGTTTCAGACTATGCGATTCCGTAGAATTTTTTCCTTACTCACTGCGATTTGGCTGCAATTTGCTCCGTTGCTGTCCCGACTTGAGCCCGTCGCAGCCTCTGTCGCTCAACCGATCGTCATGCTCCTCCGCTGGCTGGCGAGTGCCACGGTCGTTTCCGGGGCTTTTCATGCGGTCTCGGCCGCCACGGGGATTATTACCGCCAATCCGGTCAGCGGCACCACCGGCGTCCCGTTTGCCTATCGCATTGCCGTAAATTCGAAGGAGTACGGCAACGGAAAGGCGTACACGGCGAAAAACATTCCGCCGGGCCTCAAACTCTCTTTGAGCGGCAATTTCACCGGCAGTCCCACCGCGTCAGGGACTTTCACCCTATCCGTCACCGGGTGGCAAAATTCGAACGCCTCCGGATTTAATGCTACTTTACCGCTGGTTTTCACGATTGTGGGTAAGCCACCGACGATTGTCACTCCGCCACAAAACCTAACAGTTAACCCCGGGACCCAAGCCGAGTTTACGGTAGTCGCCACCGGGGAAGCGCCTTTGACCTATCGGTGGATCAAGGAAGACATCGAACTGGCAACAATTACAACCAATTTAACCTTCGCGAATGCTACCGCCGCCAACGCAGGGCGTTACCGCGTCCGCGTCACCAGTCCGGGAGGAATTACTCTCAGCGATTTCGCCACGCTGACGGTCGTTTCCCTTCCACCGCCGCCGGTGATCAGTGCTCAACCGACGAATCAAACCGTCAACGCCGGTGCGACCGCAAGTTTTGCCGTCGAAGCGACGGGCCAAAGTCCCCTAACCTTCGCTTGGTTGAAAGACAACGTCGAACTTGGCGGGAACGCCACGAACAAATCCCTCACGCTTTCCAATACCGTCCCGGCCAATGCCGGTGCCTATCGCGCTCGGGTTTCAAACCCCGGTGGAAACGTCTTGAGTGATATCGCCAAATTGACGGTCATTTCCCTTCCACCGCCGCCGGTGATCACTGCTCAACCGACGAATCAAACCGTCAATGCCGGTGCGACCGCAAGTTTTGCTGTCGAAACGACTGGCCAAGGTCCCCTGACTTTCGCTTGGTTAAAAGACAACGTCGAACTCGGCGGGAACGCCACGAACAAATCCCTCACGCTTTCCAATACCATCCCGGCCAATGC
>JAYVTS010000150.1:0-11673 GCA_043788645.1 Verrucomicrobiota bacterium | reverse complement strand
CCTCGGCCAGGCTCTTCGCCTTGATCAGCATGTATCCGCCGATCGATTCCGGTGTGTCACTCAGCGTCGTGACGTTCTTCCCCTTCGGACCGGAAAGCGACTTGCCGCCGTCCTGAAGTGGATCGCCATTGCCTAGTTGTTTGGCCTTCTTGAGTCCCCCCATCCAAGTCTTCCAATGATGCATGGTGGTCTGCATCTGTTCAGGGGTCATGTCTTCGGGATTGGCTCCGCCGCGGAAGAGGAGCAGATATTCGTTCGTCGTGATTTTTGCCATAAAGGAAGTCTTGTTCGATTTTTCTTGGTGCGAGGAGATTTGACGGCGGCGCCAGCTGTTTGTCAACGGGTCATCCCAGGGAGGCTCCATTTATTTCTCATTCGCGCTGGCGATGTCCGCCCCGGCATCGAGCGCGAGTAGCTTCCTTACCTGAACTCTTTCGCGAGCTCGTCCGCCTTAAGTTCCTCCACCTGCGCGCGCCCCGTTGGTTGCTGTTCGTATTGTTGGTCTTGATCCGCAATTCGTACTTTGACTGTTTAAGCTCACTATTTCTTCCATTCCAAACCACACCCAACTCCTTCGCAGCCTCACGGTGGGCCCGGGCGATTTCATCCGTGCTGATCCAACCGCGCCGGGAATAGGACCAGGCCATCAGGAGGATGGGCCGCGATTTTGCCCCGCGAACCTCTGCGATAAACGTGCGCGCATACTCGCGAAAGCTGGCGACCGTCGTTTCCGGGATGTCCTCCTGCAGGACGACGACTTCAAACGAGCCGGTGCGGATCAATTCCCGCGGCTCCGGTTTTTCCCACAGAATCATGGATTTCATAGAACGTGAGCGATTGCTTCGTCGAGGACGGACAAGACGAAGTCGGCGTCAGCCTGAGTGATGTTCATCGGTGAAGCGAAGCGAATCTTCTGGCCCCAGTGGCCCCCTTTGCCCAGGAGGAGCCCCAGTTCGCAGGCGTTTTCGACGACTTGGGGGCGCGTTTTAAAGGGACAGGACGATTCTGCCCCCCACGAGATCACGCGAAGCGTTATACAATGGCCGACCGGCGAGGTCGCGCGCTCACGCGAAGAAAGTTAGGCGGCAGACGGCGATTCTGCACTCACCGGGCGGCAACCCGTTCGCCGCCGGTGTGGGAGTTTATCCGCAGATTAGCGCAGATTAACACAGATTTATCCGGTTCGGTTCGGAGAGAGAACCCTTACCCAGGAGGTGAGCTGCCGGGAGTCCTGCAAGCCGCTGAAATCTGCGTCCATCTGCGTTCATCTGCGGATCCAACTCCGGTGGTCAGGGTCGTTCCCCGCGCCTCCCCATTCTCCTGTGCAAAGATATGGCTCGGAACCGTCGGCCGCCTTTCATTGAAGTACTCTCAGCCGGTAGAACCGCTTTTCAGCGCCTACGGGAAGTTCATCGCGCTGTTCCAAGATCCCCGTACCGTCACGCGCTAAAGGCACTCCGCCTGCGTCCATCCAAGTTCGCAGGTCGGCCGAAGACTCTAGGCGGGTTTTGATGGTCTCCTTGTGATCCCCGATCCACTTCTCCCGGCTGTCCCAACGGATCCATACAGCCGTCGCCTGCCCTTTTTTGTCGTGGACGAACTCAACCGCGTTGGGTGTCAGTCCCACGGAATTTCCGCGCAAGCTGACCACCAGCGGCGGAGCCACCGTTTCGATCCCCAGCGGATTCCCCAGCACCAGCTCGAACGTCCGGGTTGAAATAAACGCTCCGTTGTTCAGTAGAGGAATCGTCAGCGTTTTGTCGACTTCCAGCGCGCCGAACTCAATCGTGCCAGAGCGGGCCGCGTAGTCGCGTCCGGCCTTCGCGGTGCCGTCCCGCGTGGAATAGGAAACGCGTGCGGTTCCCAAGCTCTCCCCGAGCCGACGCACGGTGATGTGCGCCTCGTCGCCCTCTGGCCATTCCTCTGGATAATCCGTGGAGTACGCCGCCACCGCCGACGCAGGCCCCGGCCCGAGCCGGAGCACCGTCACTCCGGAGAAAGGAAATCCGCCGATCCACCGGGCTGCAGCCCCGAAGCCCGAACCCGAATCAACAAACAAAAGTCCCCGAACGATACTGAAGTCCATGGAGAAAGTCGAATCTTCCCTCGGGATAAACCTAATCGGGACCGGGGCAAACGATCGGTCCAACGAGCCGTCAATCTGAAGCCGGAGAATCTGACGCCGGAGAATCGTATCGCCGGTCTCGATCAAAATCCGCCCGTCCTCCTGAAATGCGATGCCGCCGAACCAGTTCGCCGCTTCACCTGCCGCAGCAAACCTCCGATCCCGAACGCCGTCGGGATCAAGCCGGATCACACCCTCCCATTGCTCCCCGGTCGTCATCAGGAAACCGCTTGCCCGGACGAGGATTTTACCATCGGGTTCAAGTGTGATCGGACCGATGCCTTCAGGGGAAAGGTCACCCCAATTGGGCTTAAAGGAGGGGTCAACGGAGCCATCCCGCCGGATCCGGATCAGGATCAGGTTGTCAGTCCAGACGCCAATCAATCTTCCTTCGAGATCTTCCGCGATTCGCCCCGCATGCCCGGGGCGTCCCCAGTTACTTCCGAAATCCTGCAGAAATCCGCTGTCAAAACTCGGATCCTCCGTGCCGTTCGCCGAAAACATGCGGAGGCCGTTGACGAGAACCCGCCCGTCTCTAAACCGGTGGACGACAGGAACATTTTCCGTCCAGGGCATGTTCCCAAGGTCAGGGCTCACCGATCCGTCGGCCAGCACGCGTGCCCATCCGTTGGTCCGAAGTTCGCCGTTCACCGCCCGAAAAGAGCCTTGAATCACCACCGAGTTGTCGGCTTCCACCCATAGGCCGCGGATCAGCGGAAGTGACCCGACAGCCGACGGATCCCGTTCAAAGTTCGGATGGTAAGAAGGATCCAAAGA
The DNA here is from genome assembly GCA_043788645.1 of Verrucomicrobiota bacterium. GTDB lineage: Bacteria > Verrucomicrobiota > Verrucomicrobiia > Limisphaerales > UBA9464 > CANIZL01. The sequence goes on along the minus strand of JAYVTS010000150.1, from coordinate 8,771 downwards.
GCCGTCGATATTCAACCGGATCAAAGGCGGCAGCTGCTCATTGACGTAGGACGGGGCAGCCGTCGCAATCACAATCCGCCCGTCGGACTGGACGTCGATCCGGCGCGCGTGGGCGAGGTGCTCACGGGGAAACGAAAGCAACGGATTGGCGGCCGGGAACTCGTTGTCACGGATCTCTGCCGAAATCTCCTGCTGACCCAACCCCACGCCGTCGGTTGGCGAATCGAGTTGTATCGCCACCGTTCGGGTCACTGGAAAATCAACCCGACCGTTGTCGATGGTCTTCAGGGTGAAGGTCTGGGCCATTTCACCGGCCGCAAAGTTCAAGATCCCAGAGAGAGGTTCGTAACCACGTCCTTCGACGGCGGTCCCGCCGCTGGCGCGGTAGGCCACGGAGAAAGCCACGGTCGGGTCACCTTGACGGTTGACTTGAAATGAAACCGGTTGGCCCTCTTCGACGCGGTAGTAGTCGAGATAGTCCAATCCGACTTGGGCCTTCAGATTCTTGATCGTGACTACGCAATTGGTTTGTCGACCGAGAATGGCCCCGGCGGGGGGATCTTGCAGGGTCAGCACGACCGTTTCATCGGGCTGGGCAAGCGCGTCAAACTTCAAGAGCAGGCCGAGCCGGCCAGACATCCTATGTTCGTCCGGTGGAGCTTCGAAAGACAAAGGAACGGAGCTCACCCCGGGCCACAGATTGTCATTCCAGAGCGTGAAATCTTCTCCCCACTTCGCCGTTCCGCCGTGCGCTTTCACGGTCACGGTCCGGTAGGCAAAGTTCGTGAACGGAGGATCGCATTTGATCTTCAGGACCACCTCGCTCCCCTCCAGGCCGGTGATGGCCGCGTTCTCGAATTCAATGACACTTTGGGCGCGAGCCAATGTCGCGGCGAAGAGCAGGCAGAGCAGCGGCCAAAAGCCGCCGCGGATGAAGGTAAGGAAGCCGTTGTTCATGCTTTTAGAAATTCAGCGTTTGGAAGTGGTGCGCTCGATGAGCCACCAGAGGTCGGGGTTGTTGGGGGAGTCTACGGGCTCGGGCAGCCTCTGGCTGGTGACCGGCGGCACCGTGCGAGGGTCTTGCCATTTACGGAGTTCGCTGTGACCGTCCCCGAAATTCAGGTTTGCTCCGTTACCGTGGAAATAGCTGGGGTAATTCCGCAGCACAGTTTCTTGCGGCCGTCCGACCATGACCATAGAGAAGCTGGCGTTGTTGATGCTATCCGGACGTTCATCAATCAACACCCAGGTTTGCGCCGGGGAGGGCGCCACCATTTGGCTGGTTCGGTAAATGATCTTCCACGGCTCGCCTTCCCAGTCGCGGTTGTTGAGCCAGGAGTTCATGGCGAGACTGCGGACCCGCGGGATCTTTCGGCCACCATGGGTGGAGGTGGATTTGTCTGCCGGACATTTCCAGATGCCCAGCGACGGCGCGTAGTCCCAAAGCGGGCTGGTTCGGAGGAAGACGGTGTTCGTGTTGTCGGTCACCGAGCTGGACCACTCCAACCAGCCGCGAGCCCAGGTGCGCTTCGGATCGTCGTTGGTAAAGTCGTTCGGCGGTACCTGGTCGACGCTATCGAGGGTGTACGACGTCCAAGCCAGCCCCATCTGCTTCAAATTGTTCAGGCAAGCGATGCCCTGCGCCTTTTGCTTCGCCTTGCCCAGCGCGGGCAGGAGCATCCCGGCCAGGATTGCAATGATGGCGATGACCACGAGCAATTCGATGAGGGTGAAGCCTTGGGCGTGCGACCGGGGCCTTTGCCCATGGACCGCAGGTTGGAGGTTCATCGCCGGCTGAAAGTGTGCGTTCATAGCGTCTTCACCCCTCTACTACGATGCCGTTGAAAAATGGTGGCACGCCAATGTGCAAGGTTGCGTGCTTTTCCTTGGAGAGGGTGGCGGTGATGCGGAGCATCAAAAGGAAAAACCGGTCCGCCATTCGTTGAGAGACGTGAAAATCGGCCGCGTTGACCTCGCCAACTAAATAGTTAGCCCGTCACTCCAAGTCAGAAAGGCGGCCGAAGGCGATTCTGCACTCACCGGGCGGCCACCCGTTCGTTGCCGGTTTGGGAGTTTGTCCGCAGATTAACACAGATTAACGCAGATTTCTTTGCCTCGGATTGGAAAGAAAACCTTTACCCAGGAGGTGATCTGCCGGGAGTCCTGCAAGCCGCTGAAATCTGCGTCCATCTGCGGTTCCCACTCTGGTGCTCAGGGTCATTCTTCGCGTCTCCGCGCCTCTGTGGAAGTTCCTCCCCATTCTCTTGTGCACGGATATGCCTCGGAACCGTCGGCCGCTCATCAGGGAAGCACCCTTAACCGATAGAACCGCTTTTCAGCGCTCACGGGAAGTTCATCGCGCTGTTCCAAGAACCTGCCGCGCCCTTTAGGTTCTCCTCCCACGTCCATCCAAGTCCGCAGATCGGCCGAAGACTCGAGGATAGTGTTGACGTTCCCCTTGCTATCCCAACGGATCCTCGCGGCCGTCGTTTGCCCCTTTTCGTTCCGGACGAACTCAACCGCGTTGGGTGTCAGCCCCACGGAATTGCCGCGCAAGCTGACCCCCAGCGGCGGAGCCACTGTTTCGATTCCCAGGGGATCGCCCAGCACCAGCTCAAACGTCCGGGTTGAAATGAACGCTCCATTGTTCAGCAGGGGGATCGTCAGCTTTTTTTCAACTTCCAGGGAGCCGAATTCAATCGTGCCGGAGCGGGCCGCGTAGTCGCGTCCGGCCTTTGCGGTGCCATCCCGCGTGGAATAGGAGACGCGCGCGGTTCCCAGGCTCTCGCCAAAGCGACGCAGGGTGATATGCGCCGCGTCTCCCTCTGGCCATTCCTCGGGATAATCCGTGAAGTACGCAGCCACCGCCGACGCGGACCCCGGCCCAAGGCGTAGCACCGTCGCTCCTGAGAAAGGAAGGCCGTTGACCCGTCCGCCCGCAGCCGCGTGGTCCCAACCCGGATCCGGCCGGATACCGACGAACAGCAGTCCCCGAACAACGCCCAAGTCCAATTCGTAGGTAGGTTCTAGCCGACTGATGCTAATCGAGATCGGGGCAAAGGAACGGTCCAGCGATCCGTCAACTTGAAGCCGGAGGATCGCATCGAGGGTCTCGATCAAAATCCGCCCGTCCTCCTGAAAGGTGATGCCGCCCCACCAGTTCGCCGCTTCATGCGCCGCGGCGAAACTCCGATCCCAACCGCCATCGGATTCAAGTCGGATCACCCCTTCCCAATCCTCTCCCGTCGCAATCCGGGAACCAACTGCTTGGACGAGGATCTTGCCGTCCGGTTGGACCGCGACTCGTCCAAAACGGTCGGGAAGTAGGTCGCCCCAATCGGGCTTGAACGTCGGGTCGAAGGAGCCATCCCGCCGGATCCGGATCAGGTTGTCAGTCCAGACGCCAATCAATCTTCCTTCGAGATCTTCCGCGATTCGCCCCGCATGCCCGGGGCGTACCCAGTTACTTCCGAAATCCTGCAGAAATCCGCTGTCAAAACTCGGATCCTCCGTACCGTTCGCCGAAAACATGCGGAATCCGTCGAGGAGAACTCGCCCATCTCTAAACCGGTGGACGACAGCAGAATTTTCCGTCCAGGGCATGCTCCCCAGGCCAGAGCTCACGGATCCGTCGGACAGCAGGCGGGCCCATCCGTTGGTCCGAAGTTGGCCGTTCACCGCCCAAAAAGAGCCTTGGATCACCACCGAGTTGTCGGCTTCCACCCATAGGCCGCGGATAAGCGGAAGTGACTCTTCTGCCGACGGATCCCGTTCAAGGTTCGGATGGTAAGAAGGATCCAAAGACCCATCGGTGTTCAACCGGATCAAGGGCGGCAGTTCCTCATTGACGTAGGACGGAGAAGCCGTCGCAATCACAATCCGCCCGTCGGACTGGACGGCGATCCGGCGCGCGCGGGCGAGGTGCTCCCGGGGAAACGAGAGCAACGGATTGGCGGCCGGGAACTCGTTGTCACGGATCTCTGCCGAAATCTCCCGTTGATCCAACCCCACGCCGTCGGTTGGCGGATCGAATTGTAGGGCCATCGTTCGGGTCGCTGGAAAATCAACCAGACCGTTGTCGGTGGTCTTTAGCGTCAAGGTTTGGGCCATTTGACCCGCCGCAAAGTTCAGAATTCCCGCGAAGGGTTCAAAATCCCGTCCTTCGACGGCGGTCCCGCCGCTGGCGCGGTAGGCCATGGAGAAGGCTATGGCCGGGTCTCCCCGACGTGTGACTTGAATAGAAATGGGTTGGCCCTCCTCCGCTTGTGAGTAGGAACTCAATTCGACCTTGGCCTTCAGATTCTTGATCGTAACCACGCAGTTGGTTTGTCGCCCGAGAATGGCCCCAGCGGGGGGATCTTGCAGCGTCAGCACGACGGTTTCATCCGGCTCAGCAAGCGCGTCGAATTTCAAGAGCACGCCGAGTCGGCCAGACATCCTTTGCTCGTCCGGTGGTGCTTCGAAATAGAGCGGGACGGAAGAAACGCCGGGCAACCCAGTTCCATACCAGAGCGTGAAATCTTCTTCCCACTTTCCTTCTCCGCCGTGCGCTTTCACGGTCACCGTCCGGTAGGCAAAGTTCGTGAACGGAGGATCGCATTTGATCTTCAGGACCACCTCGCTCCCCTCCAGGCCGGTGATGGCTGCGGTCTCGAATTCAATCACACTCTGCGCACGGGCGAAGGTCGCGGCGAAGAGCAGGCAAAGCAGCAGTCGGAAGCCGCCGCGGCCGAATGTAAGGATGCCGTTGTTCATGGTTTTAGAAATTCAGCGGATGGAAGTGGTGCGCCCGATGAATCTGCAAGCGCGCCGCGGTTGGCCCTCAGCCGTCACGGGCAATTGTCGTCAGTTTCCTCCGTGTCTTCGTCCACACCTTCGACGCGCAGGAAAACCGCGCGAGCCCCGGCAGCCGAACGGACCTCTTCCAAGGTTGCCCACTGCTGGCTCTCCAGATTCAGGCTCCAGACGGGGAGTGTCGTTAGGTCCAGGTCAAAGTAGTCCGTGGCCGGAGCATACTGGGTTGTGCTCAACCCGAGGCAGAAGGCGGCTTCGGAAGCGAACTGGAAGCGGCCAATCTTCAAGGGCGGCGCTGCCAGCAGTTCCTCCAGTGAGGAGAATGCGCGGAAATTGAACTGGTAGGGCGGGTTCCAGACCCGCACCCGATTGGGGGTGGACCATTCTAGCCGCACGCCCCCCTGAATGGTGACCGTGTGCCGCGGGGTGGCGATCATGGCCGTCGAAGTGCCGGGATCATCCGGCGCTGGCGACAGCAGGACCGAGAAGATTTCCGCGCCCTCATGCACCTCGTCATTCAGGATGGGGATGGTCAGTGACCGGGAAATCCGGCCCGGCTCAAATTCCAGCACGGTGTCCGTCGCCTGATAATCCTGCCCGGCGCGCGCCGTCCCGTCTTCGGTGCGCACCGCAACCCGCCGGGTGCCGCTCAAATCACCCAACCGGCGGACCTCCACGGTGAGGCTGCGTACGCCTTCCCGCACCGCGCGACCGCGATGGGACTGGCGAAAGGCGAACTGGGTGGTCGTCGGTGGCTTCCAAAACAATCTCGTTCCTGTGCTGCGCTGACGCTCGCCGTTCAGACTTGGCAACGCGGTCACCCGAGAGTTCTCCGGCAGGTTGTCAATCCAGCAGCCCCGCCGTCGGACCCCTTGGTTGAGAAACATGGAGCCATCCTGGTTGATAACCGCAAACTGAGGGACACTTGAGAGACTGCCTCCGAATTCCGCTCCGGGGAGCGAAGGCTCCAAGATGGCCAGCACTTCGCCCGCCGCGACATTGGTTCCCGAAAAGGCGATTAACCGAAACTCTTGCCGCCGGGGAGGCGGAAAATCGAGCTGTCGCGTGCGGCCTAATAGCCTGCCGTCTGGCAAATGACCCAAGATATAGACGGGCGACAGACCCCCTTCATTTTCATCCCCTGCTGGGGGCAAATCCACCTCCACGAGCGGGGGCACGAAGGACGTGTCCACCGTTCCATCCCGGCGGTAGCGGACGGGACGGAATTCGGCGTGTTGGTTAATGGTATCGTAGTTGACCTCCCGGACCACGATCAATCCGTCAGCTTGCGCCACAAGGAAGTTCGGGAATGTGTTGGAGCGGGCGAGCCAAGGCGCATAGTCGTGGGGCAAACCCGCCAACCGCCGGAAGTCTGCCAGCGCGGTCTCGGCCCGGCGTTCATAAGGCCCGCCGACTTCGGCCGCTTCGTGAGGATCTTTCGTGCCGAACGTGCCCTCATAGTCCAGCGTTGGCGGAGCGCGCAGGTCATCAAGGTCAACATTACCACGGCCCCACAGTTCGGGACGGTCTGCCACGCCCCAATAAAAGCTGGCGTAGACCCGCCGGCTCCGACTTCCCGGTGTCAACGCAAGGGCAGCCAGCCGTTCCGCCTCTGAACCCAGCCTGTTGGTGGCAACCAGCGAGAGTTCGAGCATGGCCGTGGTCGCACCGTCGGCGAACAGGGCTTCCACCACGCCGGAAATCGGCAGCCGGGCGGCGCCATTGGTGGTCGGCCGGCGGAAGGTCAGTCGCAGCAATTGCGCTTCCGCTGATGGACGTTCCCCCTTCTCGTCCACCACCGAGACCAGCTCGACTTCAATGCCGTTGGTAATGACCAGGGGATCTCCGGCCCGCGCCGCCATCGCGAGCAGAAGCGGCAAAAGCAACCGGGCCAACCGGCGGAGGAGTTTGGCGCTGGTAGTGATGAGTTTCATGAAAGTCAGCGTTTGGAAGTGGTCCGTTCGATGAGCCACCACAGGTCTTGGTTGTTAGGCGAGGGCGTTTCGTTCCCAGTTTCGAGCATCTGCCTGCCCTTGGCGGGCGGGACGGTGCGCGGATCACACCACTTGCGTGGTTCGCTGTGGCCGTCCGCGAAATTCAGGTTCGCGCCGTTGCCGTGGAAGTAGCCAGGCCAGTTGATCAGCACGGTCGCCTGCTGCAGGTCGACCATGATGACGGAAAAGCTCGCGTTGTTGATGCTGTCTGGACGCTCGTCGATCAGCACCCACGTCTGGGAGGGCGACGGCGAGATCATGTCGCTGTTGTTGCTGGTGTACAACGTCCAACCCAACTCCATCTGCTTCAAATTGTTCAGGCAGGCGATGCCCTGCGCTTTTTGCTTCGCTTTGCCCAGCGCGGGCAGGAGCATCCCGGCCAGGATCGCAATGATGGCGATGACCACAAGCAATTCGATGAGGGTGAAGCCTTGGGCGTGCGACCGGGGCCTTGGCCCACGGACCGCAGGTTGGAGAATCATCGCCGGCTGAAAGTGTCCATTCATAGCGTCTTCATCCCTCTACTACGACGCCGTTCAAAAAAGGTGGCACGCCAATGTGCGAGGGTGCGTGCCTATCGCTGGACAGGCTGGCGGTGATGCGGGGCACTATCAGGAAAAACCGGTCCGCCGCGCGTTGAAATGCGTGCAGATCGACTGCGTGGACCTTGCCAACCAAATCGTTAGCCTGTCACTCCAAGTCAGCGCGAACAAAGAAAGGCGGCAGAAGTCGATCCTGCACTCACCGGGCGGCCACCCGTTTGCTGCAGGTTTGGGAGTTTATCCGCAGATTAACACAGATTAACGCAGATTTCTACGGTTCGGTTTGGAGAGAGAACCCTCACCCGGGAGGTGATCCGTCGGGAGTCCTGCAAGCCTCTGAAATCTGCGTCCATCCGCGTCCATCTGCGGTTCCCACGCCGGTGCTCAGGGTCGTTCTCCGCGCCTCTGCGCCTCTGCGGGAATTCCTCCCCATTCGCTTGTCGTTGGGTGCCGTCATTCGCAATCGCCCGCACTCCCGCCCCAGCGATCAAGATCGCTACCGGAGGCCCGAAGGAAAAAGAGTTCAGGGCTGATTCGGCCGTCTTGGAACACTTGGAACATATTCCCCCAGCCGATTTCCGGGGATACATCCAGGTAGTCCGCGAACGGGGTGACCAGGCCGCCCGGGCTTCCGAACCACCCGGTCGAACTCAGGGTGCTGTTGATTACTATTTTGGTTCGATACGACGGCTGCCAGACGCGCAAGGTTTCGCCTCCATTTCTCCATTCCAACCGCATGTCGTCTTGAATATAGATCGGATGGTGCGGAGTGGCGCTGGCGTCGGGAGGATCGAAATCCAAGTAGAAGACCTCGACTCCTTCGGCGAGCTGATCTTTGGTGATCGGGATCGTAATCCACCGCCGGGATTCGTAGGGCTGGAACTGAATTTCTCCGGCGACGCTACCGTAATCACTTCCGGCCCGCGCGGTGCCATCGCGCGTGTGATACTTCACGCTAAACGGCCGATCAAAGCCACCCAGTTTGCGCACCTCGACGGAGATGAATCCGGCGGATTCGCGCACGACCTGGTTTTTGCGCATTTGGCGGACAGCCGAAATGATTTCCGGAGGGTGGAGCAGCAGTCGGGCTCGAGTTCCGGGCAGCCGCTCGCCATTGCAATTCGGCAGCGAGGGAACGTAGCCCCCAGGAGGATAGCAGCGGATTTCGAGCCGGTCATCGGGCCTCACGATTCCCCACACAAATCCATGCGTCAGCGTCGCCATCACCTCCGTAGCTGCGGAATTCGCATCCCATTTCAGAAGGGCGCCGGAATAGTCAGACAGCCCCACCTTCGTGCCGTCCGGCAGTGCGCCCAGTTCCCAACGGGCGGCGAGCTTGTCCCGGACGGATTCAAGTGTGCCGTCGGCACGGAATGTGAAGTGCTTGGACGTCTCCGAATAGGCATTGGTCCACGCCAGAATCTTTCCATCGGCTTGGGCA
>JAYVTS010000149.1:0-5427 GCA_043788645.1 Verrucomicrobiota bacterium | reverse complement strand
TGGAGGCCGGGAGACATCCAATGCTTTTCGAGAATTGCTTCAGTCGGTCATCCAGTTGGCAAAGCGCTTACACAGGATCTGAGCTAGCCGGGTCGGATTTGGGACGATATCGTAATGGTGTTGGGTGAACATTTGTGGGAAGTATTCAGCGGCCCGCTTTTCCACGGCAAACGCGTAAGATTGAATGCCCTGTTGACGACCGGTTTCGAGGGCATGGCGGACGTCATGGATTCCATAGGCGCCTTCATAACGATCGTAGTCGCAGGGACGGCCGTCCGTGATCAGGACCACGGTTTTGTGCGCCGAATTCTCCCTCGCCAGTAGTTCCTGGCCATGACGTAACGCCGGTCCGATGCGGGTGTAGCCGCAGGGGAGCAGTGATCCGAGACGGCCTCTTGCCAACGGCCAGGGCGTGTTGAAATCCTTCACGATATCAAATCGGCAGGCTCGCCGGGTGTTGGAGGAGAACCCCGCAACGGCAAAACGGGGAAGGCAATCGTGAAGGACTTCGCCGACGCAGAAAACCGTTTCACGAATGATATCCAGCACGCGTTGGTTGTTCAACCAGGCTTCCGTGGAATAGCTTTGATCGAGCAGAATCAGGAGGGCGAGATCATGGAGGTCACGGCGGCGATCCTGATAAATGGATTCCGTGGGGGTATGGCCGCTACGCCGGTCAACCTCCGATTCCACCACAGCATTGAGATCAAATTCGCTTCCGACTTTCTGCCGCTTCAGGTGGAGCCAGTCAGAGATTAACGTGGCCAATTGGCGCTGAAGTTGCCGGATAAGTCGTTGGTGACGGCGACGCACGTCGGCTTCCCAGGCGGGATCACTGATCGCGACGGAGTGAGGTTGAACCAGGCACCAATTAAGACGATGTTTTCTTTTCCGATAATCCCATTCTGGATAGGGGAGACCCACACTAGGGCTGATTTCGTTGGTTTCGAACCCGGGACCGTCCAGGATTAGATCGCTTCGGTAGATGGAGCGCGGACGTTCGGAGGAACGCATCACCTGACTCATGTTCAGCTCTTGAAGCGCTTCCTCGTGCTCCGCAAGTTCATCGTCCGCGTCGGATTTCCGACTCTCGCCCGAGTATTCCTCGAGGGTTTCCACTTTCTCGAACGTGTGCATCGGCAGATCGGCTCCGGGACCATCGTCGTCCTGGGGTGCCAACTCCGTGACGTGGGTTTGTCCCTGGCCTTCCAGCTCGGTGGTGGGGCCTTCGCCGGATTCGACCCCGGGGCATTGAATCGTGGCCCGGCCCGATTCATCGGTCCGCGCGCGTCCGTCGGGCAGTTCTCCCAGGGATTCCCAAAAGCTGGTGGCCGTTCCGAGCTCCGACACGAGTTCGTGAATTTTCTCCTCGAGATGGGGAAATTCATCCCGGCACCGGGTAACCAACTGAGCCAACGGTGAAACTTGCCGGGACCAGCGCTCGCGGAGTGCAAGGGCGCCGATCAGGGTTTTCAATTCATAGAGGCGGCAATTCCCACCACGGGAGCTGGCCAGGGAGAACTCGCGAGGCAGGAATATACGATCCTGATCACAGAGCACCGGATTGCTGGTTTCGAAAAGCTCCACGGGACGTCGGATGATCATCCGGGCCACGAGCAACAGGGACCCGCGATGTTGCGCCAAGGTGGCCCGAACGCGCGCGCGCCGAACCTCGTCCGGGCGCACGATCACCCGGCGATAAAGCGCCTTCAATCCCAGGAACAGGTTTTCTTCCCAGTCGAGCATGGGCGAATCCAGACGGGGGGCGCGAGGTCCCTCCCCTCTTGCCGAACGCAACGTCTACTTGCCGGTCAACGCCGCAAACGCCTTCAGGTCAAAAGCTGGCATCGTCATCGGCCGGACGTTGCCCGCGGCCGCCAGTTCAGTCAGGCAATGCAAGGCCTGTTCCTCGCGGTCGGCGCTTAGGATTAATAGACCATCATATTTACCGAACATCCAGTATTGGCCGACCACTTGAACTCCGGCCTTCTTTGCCGCACGATCAAAGAGCGCGGCCCTAGTGGCAGATTTGCGGATCACTTTGGCGCCTTGATCGGTGAACCGAAGCAGGCTGATATAGGTGGGCATAATAACAATTTTTGTCTGTTTATTTGGTTCTAATATGAACCTGGAAAAACTAGTATTGCGAAAGACTAGATAGAAACCTCGATCAGCTGCCGCAGTGCTCCCAGGGCATCGGGGTCGTCGGTGAGCGGTTCGGCAATGGCGGTGATGCACGCCAGGCGTGGGGGGACACCTCTGGCAATCAATTTGGCCCCTGAAATCAAGAGCCGGGTCGAGGCTGTTTCCATCAAAGAAAGCTCATGCAAGTTGCGTATCTTCCGACCGATCTGCACCAGACGTCGCGCGGTGGATGGGTCCGCGCCAGATTCCGCGACGACAATTTGAACCTCCATCGCTTCGGGCGGATGCGTAAAGTTCAGCGAAATAAAACGCTGCCGAGTGGAAGGTTTCAATTCCCGCAGACTGCGTTGATACCCTGGATTATAGCTCACGATCATCATGAACGAATTGGGGGCCGCCAGATTTTCGCCAGTGCGATCGAGGAAGAGCTCACGTCGATGGTCTGTGAGCGAATGGATGACCACCAGTGCGTCGGCGCGCGCTTCCGCGATTTCATCCAGATATAAAAGCGATCCTGCCCGAACGGCGCGGGTCACGGGTCCGTCCACCCAGCGGGTCTCTCCGCCGATCAGCAAATGTCGCCCCAATAGATCCGTCGCCGAGGTGTCTTCGTTGCAGGAAACGGTCACCAAATTCAGCCCCAACCGTTCGGCCATATGATGAATAAACCGGGTTTTTCCACAGCCCGTTGGCCCCTTGACCATGAGCGGCAACCGCGCTTCCCAAGCGTGCTGGAAGATCTCCTCTTCCTTGGCAATGGGGAGGTAAAAAACCGACATAATAGGGTGGCGAGATGGGATCAGATCGTATTAACCCCGCGCGGGTTGGGCTTGGATATTCGTGACCTCGGCGACGTCCACCCCGATCGCTTCGTCGCTGGGGAGTCCGTGACGGAAAAAGACGACGATAAACATTCCAATGCCAATCGTGAACAGCGAGGCGGCCAGTAGCATCCCGATAAAATGCACCTGGATTTCCTTCTGTACCACCATAAAATCGAGCCCGAGTCGGCGCTCCAGATTGACCTGGGTGATTCCTGCCACAGCGAGCGCTCCGGTCATGCCGGTCATCCCAATGTTGCTGGCCCAGAAGGCCCAATTGGCCAGGGCGGTGTCCCAGAGTTTGCGGCCCGTGAGCAAGGGAAGCGCATACGCAATCATGGCTAGAACAATCATCGCGTACGCGCCCCAAAAGGCCATGTGAGCGTGCATGGCGGTGATCAACGTGCCGTGAGTGTAAAGGTTTACTGCGGGCAGAGTGTGGGCCATTCCGAGGAATCCGGCGCCTACAAAGGACATGATTGCGCAGCCCAGCGTCCAGGTCAGGGCAATTTGGTTTGGGTGCTTGCGGCCCCCTTTTTTGGCCATGCCCAGGGCAAAAATGGCCATGCCGAGGAATGCCAGTGGCTCCAGGGCCGAAAAGATCCCGCCGACAATCAACCAATAGCGGGGCGCCCCGATAAAATAATAGTGGTGTCCGGTGCCGAGGATTCCGGAGAGAAAGGTGAGTCCGACGATGATGTATAACCATTTCTCAATGACCTCGCGATCCACCCCCGTCAGCTTGATCAGCAGGTAACAAAGGATGCCTCCCATGATGAGTTCCCAGACACCTTCCACCCAGAGATGCACCACCCACCAGCGATAGAATGAATCCACGGTCTGGTTCTTTACCGAAATCATTCCTGGGAGATAAAGCAGGGCAGCGAAAAAGAGCCCCATATAGAGCACAATAGCCGTCGTTGTATGGTGCTTTCCGGTCCATAGAGTCATGCCTACGTTGGCCAGAAAGCAGAGGACGTTGATCACTACCAGATAGTCCAGAGGGCGCGGTATCTCGAGGAATTTGCGTCCTTCCCAGATATTGAAATGGTAACACCCGACGGCGATGACTCCGACGACCAGGAGGGTAATTAATTGCAGTTTGGCGAGCCAAGGCCAGACCAATTCTTGGTCGGCCTCCTCCGGGATGATATAGTAAGCGGAGCCCATGAACCCGCACAGAAGCCACACCACTAGCAGATTCGTGTGAACGGCTCGGGCGGTGTTGAAAGGAATCCACGGGTGGAGTTGGTCGAAGCCAATTCGGGCAAAGCCCATAATAAACCCGTAGACAATTTGCAGGGAAAGTAACGCCATCGCTGAAGCGAAAAACCAATAGGCGATCTTTTGAGATTGAAATTTCATTCGAAGGATTCCGGGGCTTTTGGAAGTTTGGGTGCGGGGGGAGGAGGGAGTTTGGCGAGATTTAGTAGAAAATCGACGATTTCTTCCCGCTGGGCGGTGGTCATCTCAATCTGCGGCATCGGGGTGCCCGGTTTGAGTTTTTGAGGATCGGCAATCCAGATCAGCATTTCATCGCGGGTCTTGCGTTTGTAAACTTCATCCAGGGCGGGCCCGACCACGCCCCCGAAACCACCCACCGAATGGCAGGCAATACAGATCGTGCGGAATAGTTCCGGCGGCGGCGGACCGTCCTTCGTGGCCGTCGTCGTGGTCGGTCGCAAGAGCCCACGCAGGGGCGGCGGTGCGGGGAAACCTTGGAGGTTGACGTTGCCGCACCATTCGAGAAATGCGATGACCTCTTCGGTTTGGGCGTCATTAAAATGGTAGTTCACCATTCGGCGCTCGCCGGGAAACATTTTTTCCGGATCCTTGAGAAACAGCTTGATCCAGGGTTTGCCCCGTCGCTCCAGGACTTTGGTCAATTCGGGCGCGTAATAAGCCCCTTCTCCGAAAAGCGTGTGGCAACCCATGCAATTATTGTCCTCCCAGATTCGTTTCCCACGGACCACCTGATCGGTGAGTCGTTCTTCATGGGTGAGCTGCGGAATCTGGCGCAGGGTGTCGATACTCAACCCGACAAAGATCGCGCTGAACAATCCGGTGCCGCCGAGGAAAAAGGTTCGGGCCTGTGATTTGCTTAACACGGTGCAATTTCCCTTATGACAGATGTTGATTCATATGACGGCTTACCGGTATCTCGTCGTGGCGAGTTGTGGCTTGACCTAGGTCAAGAATTGGTGGGATAACGCAGAGGCGTTTCCCGGCGACTTGAGAAGTCTGACGAGGACGGCGGTGGTTTCACCGCTGAAGTTGTCTCCCTGACCGTCTGTCCCGCCTCTCACTGGATGGCAGTGGCCGCGCGGTTCCCAAATCCGAATGGGTCCTCGTCGACCAAACCCCTAGCCCGGATATTTCATAATGCCTTCGGGCCTTACTGCGAATTGACCTGATTTAGCAGGCTGATTCTGCGGTTTTGCGATCAGGACTGTTCCAACAC
>JAYVTS010000148.1:0-6879 GCA_043788645.1 Verrucomicrobiota bacterium | reverse complement strand
CCGTATATTTTCAGGATTCGCACTACCGGCAATGGTGGTGGTGAGATCCGGATTGGCGAGACTGAATTGCAACGCCAGCTGGGCAATATCCACCCCGCGTGCTGCGCAGTGGGCGGCGGCCGTCCGCGCAGCGGTCTTCACCGCTTCGGGCTCTTTCAACCACGCGGGTAAAACCGCATTCGTCAGGAGCCGCGCACTAAAGGGTCCGGCGTTCATCGCCCCAATTCCCTTCGCTTTCAGGTACGGGACGGTTTCGTCAACGAAGCGGGTGTTTTGAAGGGTATACTGGTTGTAACCCAACACGCAATCGACCTCGGTTTGATCGCCGATCGTGCGGAATATTTTTTGAGGATATCCACTAAAACCAATATAGCGCAACTTTCCTTGGGCAACACAGCGCCGCAGGGCCGGTAGCGTTTCATCGACAATCTGTTCCAGGGGCACGAATTCAATATCGTGGCACAAGACAATATCCAAATGGCCACACCCCAGACGGTGCAAGGAAACATCCACGCTCTCGGCGACGCGTTTCGCCGAAAAATCAAAATGACTAAGGTCGTACCGCCCGAGCTTGGTGGAAAGTGTATACTGTTCTCTCGGTATTCCTTTAAGGGCGATGCCCAGGAGTACCTCACTCATCCCTCGGCCGTAGAACGGAGCGGTATCGATTAAATTCAGCCCACTTTCAAGCGCTACACGGACACTGCCCAACGCATCGTCCAGGGTAACGCTTCGAAATTCTTGGCCGAGTGAAGAAGCTCCGAAGGCTAAGATGGGGAGGTCGAGTTCTGTATTTCCAAGGCGTCGGGTCGGGAGGCAGGTGGGAGGCGACATAAAGAATGGATTCGAGTCAATGGCTAACCGATGAACAACGGACGCAAGTGACGTTCGTAGAGGTTTTTTGTAACATTTTTTGCAACCACCGCTTCATTCTCACGCAGCAGATCGAGATAACGCTGCCCCTTTTTGGCGGCGAGCTTGAATGCAACGTGAAGTAACTGACGAAAACTAGGGTTAAATTCAGCATGACCAGGGACGTGTCGCAGCGCGTCGGCAAACTGCAACCCGGTCCAGCCACCGACCGCCGCCAAGGTCGGGAGTCGATCCCGCTGAATATCAATCACTGACGCATAGGGACCGCACAGTTCATCGACGTGGGCGAGTGCTTCCGCGTAGATTTCTTGCGCCAAAATATAGCCGGCACCGCTCGCTTCGGCGAGCCCGATCAACTCCTCCAACCACGTCGTCCCCGCAGTCTTCACATGAATACCAGCCCCGGTGTAGGCCAAGGCACGTCGAATAATCGGATAGAGCGAGAACTTGTCGGAACCACTGTGAATCGACAGCTTGAGTTGCGCAGGCAAACGGTAGCGTTTCACCGCGTGCGCGATCACCGCCAAATCGTCATTAAACTCACGTTCAAACTGAACCAAATTACCGACGTAATCGACCCCTTTGTTGAATCGGCCCGTGAATTTTGGTGCGAGGGTCTGGACGCGAACTCCCTCATCGGCCAGCGCCGCTAAAATGACGAGTAATTCGGCGGGCGTTTGGGGTTCGTCCGTTTCATCCATCGACACTTCGGCAATGAATGCTCCCGCACCGCCTTTTTTCAAAACGATATGGCGAAAGATGGCGCCGGCATCCTGGACGGCGAGCAGGTATTTGGCCGCGATCCGTTTCAGGTCTGCGTGATCGGTAGTGAAGGGAGCTTCGAGCCCGGGGATCGTTTGGCGTCCGACCAATTCCGGATGTCGATCCAGAAACGCCTTCAGGGCCTCGGATGCGGCTGGTTTTCCAATACTGTCCGCCACGTCGAGGGTGAAGAAATCCGAACTGCCCAGGAACCGATCTACTGTGTTGAGTCGGATATGGTCCGCATCCACATGCCATCCTCGCGTCCAACCCAAGGCAGTAACGGCCGCGCCTGCGGCCGCCCGTACGCTCGGGGGCTCGCTCCCGATGAAGGTATGCTCACGGTTCGACTTATTCCAGACCGGCACGACTTCGATGCCGTCCGCCGCGAGCAACTGAAACGCCCTCAATTGCGCTCGCGCCTGCTGAGCGAAACGGTCTCCCACACCCAAGGAGAATTTTTCAAGAGACAACATTCGGCAATCATTGTAGGTGTAAGCGGTTGCCGCAATGGCCGTGAGGAGTTTAGGTCACAGAAGTGTGCCGATGAAATCTTTGCCGAATAAGTGTGGCCTTGGCCCCGCTTCCGAGGGAAATCTTGCTTCCTACAATGGCTGAACTCGATCTGGTGATTATCGGCGCTGGGATCGCCGGTCTAGCCCACGCCTGGGCGGCGGCCCGGCGAGGTCGGACCGTCACGGTTTTTGAGCGCGACCGACAAGCGGTGGGCGCCTCTGTCCGCAATTTCGGCATGATCTGGCCCATCGGTCAACCGGCCGGAGCTGCCCATACCACGGCCTTGCGGAGTCGTGAATTATGGCTCGAATACGCCCGTGCCATCGGCTTATATCATCGTCCCATCGGCTGCCTTCATCTCGCCACTCGCGCCGACGAAGTAGCGATCCTGGA
This sequence comes from Verrucomicrobiota bacterium, assembly GCA_043788645.1. GTDB lineage: Bacteria > Verrucomicrobiota > Verrucomicrobiia > Limisphaerales > UBA9464 > CANIZL01. Next base: position 4,335 of record JAYVTS010000148.1, on the reverse strand, counting down.
GGAATTTGCGGCCTTGGCGCCTGGCCTCGGTTACTCTGGGGAATTGCTGACCGCCGCCGCGACCGCCGCCCGTTCACCACTCGTTCGGCGTGATCAGGTGGTGGCATCCTTTTTCAGCCCGACTGAGCTGAATGTAGATCCCCGACAAGCCATCGCCCGCGGTCCGGAATTTCTCACCGAACGGCACGGCGTCCACTTCCGCTTCGGTATCGCCATCACCCAAATTGAACCCGGGCAAATCCGTACCGCGGCGGGAGAAACGATCCGGGCCAAGCATATTCTCGTCGCCTCAGGTCCGGATCAACGCACCTTGTTTCCAGAGGTGCTCGCAGCAAGTGGCATCCAATTGTGTAAGTTACAAATGCTCAAGACGCAGCCCGTGATCGGCGATTCCGGGCCCATGATTGCCAGTGGACTCACCTTGCGGCATTACGCGAACTTTTCGGTCTGCCCAGCTCTCGCCGCCCTCAAGGCCCGAGTCGCCGCGGAGACGCCCGAGCTGGATCAATGGGGCATTCACGTCATGGTTTCTCAGGCGGCCGATGGGGGCTTGATCCTGGGTGATTCCCATGAATACGGCGAACCCATTCAACCGTTTGATTCTGGAGAAATCGAAAGACTGATGCTGCGGGAATTGCGGCGAATCGTTGACGTGCCTAGTTGGGAGATTGCCCAGCGTTGGCATGGCGTTTATCCAAAGCTGGCCGGTCAGACCCATTTTCTAGCCCGGCCCCAGCCCGGAGTCGTTTTGTTTAACGGTCTCGGCGGGTCCGGCATGACTCTCTCGTTCGGTCTCGCCGACAATTTGTGGACCACCGCGGAAGGTCCCTTCACCCCATGAAACCAACCGCCCCTGCTTCTGAGGTCCGCTCAACACCGGCCACCGAAGCGTCAGAAGGAGACGTCAATTTCACGCCCGAACGTAAACGTTTCACCGCCGAACACCTTGGTCCTGAGACCCAAGCATTGCTGGCTGAGGACGGTCGTCATTTTCTCCATCAATCCCTCTCCACACCCTGCCTCAATGCCCTGAGGCGCGCTGAGGGCGCCTGGATCGAGGATCTAGAAGGGCGGCGTTACCTCGATTTTCACGGCAACAATGTTCACCAGGTGGGCTTCGGTCATCCCCGAGTGATTGCGGCCATTAAGGCCCAGTTAGATCAATTGAGTTTTTGTACCCGCCGCTATACCTGCGAACCCGCGGTGGAACTGGCGCAGCGGCTGGGTTCGCTCGCCCCCGGTGATCTTAAACGGGTGCTCTTTGCTCCCGGGGGGACTTCCGCGATTGGCATGGCGCTAAAATTGGCGCGAGTTGCCACGGGCCGATTCAAGTTTGTCTCCATGTGGGACTCCTTTCACGGAGCCTCTCTCGACGCCATCTCAATCGGCGGTGAAGCCGTTTTTCGCCAGGGGATTGGTCCGTTATTACCGGGATGTGAACACGTCCCGCCACCGGAACCGTTGCGTTGTCCTTTTCGGTGCGGCACCCTCTGCAATCTTAATTGCGCGGACTATGTCGAATATGTCTTAGAGAAGGAAGGAGAGGTCGCTGCGGTCATCGGAGAAACAGTTCGTTGCACGCCCTTTATTCCACCGGTTGATTATTGGAAGCGAATTCGTGCGGCCTGTGATCGCCACGGGGCCTTGCTGATCCTGGATGAAATTCCCATTGGTCTCGGGCGCACGGGAAAAATGTTCGCCTGTGAACACTACGAGGTGGTGCCAGATCTCCTGGTGTTGGGTAAAGGTTTGGGCGGCGGCATCTTTCCGCTCGCCGCCTTGTTGGCTCGCGAATCGCTAAACGTAGCCCACCACACCGCCCTCGGACATTATACCCACGAAAAAAACCCAACGGCGTGTGCCGCGGGACTGGCCACGCTCGACGTGCTGCGCGATGAACGGCTCGTGGACCATGCGCACGATCTCGGCCACTACACACTCCAACGTTTGCGCGAACTGAAATCTCGTCATCCGTTGATTGGTGACGTCCGCGGGCTCGGCCTCTTGCTCGGAATCGAATTGCGTTACCCCAATGGACAACCCGCACGGGAAGCGGCCGAACGCGTCATGTATGCAGCACTCCGACGTGGACTCAATTTCAAGGTGACCATGGGAAACATTCTTACCTTAACCCCGGCACTCGTCTTGACTCAATTAGAAATGGATCAAGCACTCGATATTCTCGACCGATCGCTCCAAGAGTGCGCAGAATGTTTGATCTCCTCAACTCCATGAGGGCGGGACTTGCGTATTTGTCTTGGGACGGGGCGCTCCAGTTTTGGCATATTGGGGTCGCTGGCTTGGCGCTGCTGCTGTCGGTGATGGCGGCCGTTCAGGTCGTTCTTTACAAACGGGACTCGGTTTCGGCGCTGGCTTGGGTTGGATTTATTTGGCTCGTCCCCCTCGGTGGCGCGGTCCTCTATTTTATCTTTGGAGTGAATCGCCTCCGGCGTCGTGCCGCGTCTCTGCGGAGTGAATTAGAACGGTATCAGGCGTTAGCATTCGAGCCGGAGAACCTGCCGGAACTGTTGAGTCATCATCTCCCAACCCACGCCAGTCATCTTAACTTGCTGGCCCGAGTGGTTCGCTCAGTCGTCAGTCGCCCATTGCTTCCAGGGAATCGCATTGAGCCCCTCGTGAATGGCGACGAAGCCTACCCCGCGATGCTCCGGGCGATTCGAGAGGCGAAGACGTCTATTTCATTCGAGACGTATATTTTTGATCGCGACGAGAGTGGGCTAGCATTTGCGAGCGCTTTGGGCGATGCGGCCCGACGCGGTGTCGCGGTCAAAGTCCTGATTGACGCCGCAGGGACCCGATATTCGTGGCCAAGCATTCTACCAACTCTGCGCCGTGAAGGGGTTGAAACCGCCCGCTTCTTGCCAGCCTTTGCTCTGTGGCGCCTGATGTCGATGAATCTACGAACTCATCGAAAAATTATGGTTGTGGATGGCTTCATTGGTTTTACCGGCGGAATGAATATCCGGGCGGGAAATTGCCTCCAGCACAGCCCGCGGAGCCCCGTGCAAGACCTCCATTTTCGGGTGACCGGTCCCGTTGTTCATCAATTGCAGGAAGCCTTCGTTGATGACTGGCTTTTCACGACCGGTGAAACCTTGCGGGGCGAGGCTTGGTTTCCCACGCCCGTGAACGTCGGCACCGTCCTGGCGCGGGGAGTGAGCGACGGGCCGGACGAGGACTTTGAAAAACTTCTCTGGACCTTGCTCGCGGCTTTGTCCCTCGCTCGTCATTCTGTTCGACTGGTGACGCCTTATTTCTTGCCGGATCAAGCGGTCACCTCGGCCCTCAATCTAGCGGCAATGCGAGGGGTGCAGGTGGATATTATTTTACCGGCCGAAAATAACCTCAAATTCGTCCATTGGGCGTCGCGCGCTCTCTGGGAACAAGTTTTGGAACACGGCTGCCGGATCTGGCTCACGCCCCCGCCTTTCGATCATTCGAAGGTTCTGATCGTCGATGGGTGTTGGGTCCTATTGGGTTCGGCCAACTGGGATGCGCGAAGTCTTCGGCTTAATTTTGAGTATAACGTCGAATGCTACGACGCCGATCTTGCGATAAAGCTCGAAGCCGTGGTTGAACAGAAGCGAGCGACCGCCCGTCGAGTCACGCTCGACGAAGTAAACCAACGTTGCTTCGGAGTCCGTTTGCTGGACGGAACGGCCCGACTATTGACTCCTTATTTGTGAAGAGGCCAGACCCGCACCTAGCCCGACGGAATATTGAGTTCATGGGTAGACGCAATCGCGACCTACAACGCCCGAGGAAATCGCACCGCTAGGTCTTGGGAGTGCGTCCAGTCTTCTGGCGCTTTGGCTTTCCTGCGAAGTACGCGGACCTTGCCAAACAAGTAGCCACGAGAGAACGCAATGACCGCAAATGAGGAGATTTCGGTTCGCTGTGTGCTCTGCGTTCCTTGGTGGCTAAATTCCTGCGTGCAAGCAGCCTGATGGTCGTGCCCGGCTCGATTTTGCGTATTTTGAGGATAAATTCTTGCCTATTAAGATCCAAGGGAATAACCTAATGCAGTTTCATTCAGCTTCGATCAAGTCGTCCACCCCAGGGCAGTCGCGTTACGCTTGGGGATCGAGGCGATATTCAGGTCAGGAACTGAAATGGAAAAAATCAAGAAGGGTCAAAATGCTACTAATTGGAGAAATAGTAAAAACCGGACTCGCGAGGGAGTCCAAAAAGCCCATTACCGCGTGGTTTGTTGCGCTGTTGCTCGTGCTGTTTAGCCCGACCGTAGTCGCGACCGACTATTTCTTCAGACCCGCGGTACCGAGCGATGCCGGGCACGCTTATGCCGGGGTGGTT
>JAYVTS010000147.1:0-5540 GCA_043788645.1 Verrucomicrobiota bacterium | reverse complement strand
CTTGACGGAAAATCTCAACCGAAAAACCACACCGAGAAAACCAAAAATGCGTCCGAACTCGGAGTCAATCTCCTATTTGCCCAAAATGTCGCTGTAGTGTTAGTTTGACCCGAAAATTTCGAACGTCCTGCTCGATGAACTGTTGGGTAAAATCCGGGCTCACCGGGTCCGAGTAGTGGGTATTTAACAAATTGTAGACGCTGACGGACAGATCAAGACCCTTCGTCAGCTGTCGACTGAACAAGGTGACGTTGGCCAGCACGAAGCCGGGAGTGGTGTCGGGGGTCGTGGCGGAGTGACGCCGACTAAGGGCCTGGAGTTCGACACCGGCGAACACTTTGTCGCGATAGAGCGGCACGGCGACGTTGATCTTCGCGACGTGCCGCGGTGAGTTGCTCAACCAAGCTCGGGTAGCTTGGTCGGTTGCGTTCGCGTAGGTGTAGCTCATGCCTCCGCGCAGGCCGGCTGCCCACTGCCCTTCCAGTCCTACTTCCGCGCCTCTCACCTCCGCTGCACCGAGGTTGAGGAAAATCCACTCATTCACCGACGGATCGGTGCTCTGGTCAATCTGTGTGATTTGGTCCTTGATCTGGTTGTAGAACACGGCGGTCGTCAACCGCACGCGCGGATCGACGTAGCGGTTCTCCTGATCCACGAGAAAATCGTGCCGTCCTTCCAATCCGACCGTGACGAGGTGGCTTTCAAAAAACTTCTTGCTGATCTGAACTTCGCCGCCCCACCAACGCGTCTGGCTGATGTCTTTGTTCAATACGGGCTGTCCAGGGAGGCCGTGGCTGAGGCTTCGATGCCTTGCAGATCACGTCCGCGCCGCGTGACGACGTGATGACCCCGAAGAAGGCGTTGTTCCCGTACAGTGACGAGCCGGGACCCCGGATGACTTCCACCCGTTCGATGAGGTCCACATCCAGGGGGAACTCGCCGCCGTTGAATGCCTGGTCGCCTACCGGGTCATTCAAGCGTTGCCCGTCTATCATCAGCAACATCCCGCCGCCGTAGTCGCCTGGCCGGTTCACACCGCGCAGGCCGAGGTAGGTGTAGGCCCGGTCACCCGTAACATAAAAACCGCGCACACTGCGCAGCGCATCGGCCAGGGCGCGATGGCCGAACAACTGGAAGTCATCGCGGGTGATGATGCTCACCGTGGCCGGTGCCTCCGTGATTTTCTGCTCGTGTTTCGACGCGCCGTAGACGGTGGGAATTTTGATGCCGACCAACTCCTCGAAACTCAGAGTGGTGAAGTCAGGCTCCTCGGCTTTGGTCGTTGCCGCCGGTCCCGGCGCCGGAAACCCGAACGGACAAGAGCACCGACAAAAATGCCACACTCCAGACCAGGAGTCGGGAAGTTCGTGCTGTTCTGGTGGCTAGATGTTTTCGTGTCATCGGCTCGACGAAAGAATTTGTTTTCGCGGTCACCCGCAAGGTCCGACCGGATTGCCGCAGGCTACCCAGGTAAGGTACGAGCAGAGTCGGATCGATAAAAACTATTCGGCAGGTTGTAAACACTTCTTAAGACTGAATCCGTGCTCTTAAAGCGGTTGTCACTGAACCATTTGAAATCGACCCAACCGAAGTGCGCGGTGTCCGCTGGGGACCCTTCGGTGGCGGGGAGCAACTGGGAGGGAATGGGGTATGACGGAATCGGGGCTGCACTCATGCGTTCTCGCTCCCTGACCGATCCGCCATTACTGGTGGCGCGGGCACCCTGGCGGACGGGTGGACCTCGGCCCATGAGCGAACCGCACAGGGTCGAAAAGTGGGTCCCTGTTTCAGCTGAGGCCGCTCATTCCCATTCGCGTTCAGGATGAGAGAATGTCCCGGTTGCACTGACTGAGTCGTTGAAAGATTTGGAAGGTTGGTTTTTTTTGGCTTCCTTGGAGTTCATCGCGATGGCCGACCCATTGAGTAAGTCTCCAAACAGTTCGTACGGCCAGATTCTCAGGTCCTCCTCGATCATCGGAGGGGCTCAAGCGATCAATTACCTGGTAGGAATGCTTCGTACCAAGATTGTCGCCGTGATGCTGGGTCCATCGGGTGTCGGGTTGGTGGGACTTTACGTTTCGGCGACGACTCTCATCGGTGTCTTTGCTGGGTTGGGTATCACTTCCAGCGGCGTCCGTCAGGTTGCGGAAGCGGACGGCTCAGGCGACGTGCTTCGTACGGCTCGAACGGTAGTAACTTTGCGGCGTGCGTGTTGGGCCACCGGAATTTTAGGGTGGGTGATCACGGCGGTACTTTCCTATCCGCTCAGCGTCTGGACGTTTGGTTCTGGGGAACGGACGGGCGGAGTAATTGTTCTCGGTGCCACGCTGCTCTTGGGTTCAATTTCTGGTGGGCAGAGCGCGCTTCTGCAGGGTACACGTCGGATTGGGGACCTTGCTCGGATCAGCGTCTGGAGCATGATGGTGGGTACGATCATGGCCGTTTGCCTCTACGGATGGCTTGGAGAGGCGGGAATCGTGCCCGTTCTCGTCGCGATTGCGGGCGTCAATCTGGGTTGCTCCTGGTGGTTTGCTCGACGGGTGAAGTTGGTGCGGGTCACCCTGGAGTGGACCGAAACCTGGAGGAATTCCAAGCGCCTAGTGGTTTTGGGTTTTGCCTTGATGTGGGGGGTGCTGCTCTCGGCGATTGTCGCGCTCGTGGTCCGTTCGGTGATCGTGAGGGAATTGGGCTTGGAGGCGAACGGAATCTACCAAGCCGCGTGGGCCATCTCCGGAATGTTCGCCGGGTTTATTCTCGGAGCGATGGCTACCGATTTCTATCCACGGTTGACGGCGGTGGCCCACGACGACGCCCAAGTGAACCGATTGGTCAATGAGCAGACCGAGATTGGAATTCTTCTGGCCCTGCCTGGTCTCTTGGCAACTCTTTCCTTTGCGCCGTGGATCATGCGTGCGTTTTATAGTGCAAAATTTCTGCCGGGCGCGGAGTTGTTACCCTGGTTTGTCCTGGGTATTTTTGGGCAAGTCTTGAGTTGGCCGATGGGTTATACTCTGGCCGCCAAAGGTGCTGCTCGATGGCATCTTTTCGTCGAGTCATTGGGAAACCTTTTGCACGTCGTTCTTTCGATCAGCCTACTTCGGTGGCTTGGCTTGTGGGGAACGGCTCTGGCCCTGCCGATTCTCTATCTCGTCCACGTGGCGTTGCTCGTTTGGATCTGCCGCCGCGTCACGGGTTTCCGTTGGGCTCCTGCTGCGATCAAGTTGATGGCGCAAAGTGCCGCTCTGATCGCTGCGGGGTTCGCTCTTCAACGAGTGCTTCCGGTCTATCCGGGGCTCGTTGCCGGATTCGTTTTGACGACATCTGGTGGAATATTTTCAGCTCGGGGGCTTGCCTTGCGCCTCGGCCCAGAACATCGGCTTGTGTCGATGGTCTGCAAATTCCCGGTCGGAAAATTCGCGTGTGGCGTTTGAACGCAAATCGCAAACCAGGGGTGGACCCGGAGGCGAATCACGGCTTTTTTTGCTGCCCGATCTCAAAACAAGGGTCAGGCAAATTGCAAAACAGATTGAACATCACAAAAACAGGTTATTGATACTCACTTTCAAATTTTTAAAATTGCCTGTCCCTTGTTTTATGATTGAATTTGTCCGTAGTTACCGAGTCCACCGCGGTGTGGTAGTACGCACAATCGACCTCATACAGACCCACTAACGTCGCCTCAAAATCATCTCTGGTAAATTCCAGCGTCGGAACGAGTGGTTTTTTTTCCCACGCTTGAAAGACAAACTTTCCCCGATGAATCAAACTTACGAGCATTTCCCGATGTTCCGGTCCAGGCAGAGTCGGTGCCTCGAAGCCTTTTAATTCCTCGACGATTGCGGCCCATTCAGCTGCCAGAAACGCAATGCCAAGCTTTTTGAAAGTTGTAATCCGTTTGGCCTGAAATATTTATTCAGACGATCAACCCGACCGGCGAACTCATCTTCGCCCGTGACGGGCCGCCTTGAACCTGGCAAATTGATCGTTGTCACATTCGAGGGAGCAGCATACTTCCAAGGTTTGTCACGGCCCAAGGCGACCGTGGCCGCTAAGTCCCTTTAAATTAACAAACGGGATTTTAGCCGAGGAAGCTCTACAGGACGGGGCAGTTTTCGTTCCAACGTTCCGGTCGAGTGGCGAAAATCAAATCCAGGCGCAAGATCCGGAACCACCCAACGGCCACTGACTCCTACGCCGTCTTCCCCCACTTCTACTCGAGTCGTCTGCCCAGGGATCACTTGTCAAGGCGAGCGCCAGATCGCTTTGACCGTTGAGGACTAGTTTCTGGTAAGCCGTTTCGTAGCCAAGCGCCTGGATCCCCAGCGAACTCACGGACGTCGTGAGGCTGAACGTAAAGGCGCCATCGACACGACTTTTCGACTCCTCGGGGCGGTTTTTTCCCAGAAATTCCAGGAGGACCTGAAAGCGTCCCAGCGGTAGTTCGGTGCGTTCATCGACGACCTTATCGGTCACTTGTGTTCGTAGCGGAGTTTCCATTCGTCGAAGGTTCACCTAGGTTTCAGTTTCGTCGCTGGACAGCATGACTACTTCGGGAACGAATCCAACCTTGACAACCGCCGCTGCCAAACCTTCTGGGGGGTATTGGTCCCAGGAGAAACCACCATCGACTGCGGTCGTTATCTCCCTGCCTCCTCCGTCGAACCATGCGCTGTCCCGTGGAGTGCCGGACTCCTGATCCAGGACGGTCAATCGCATCGGGTCAGCCACTGAATCGATCGTTTTTGGTGCTAATTCGGAGGAGATGTCTTGGTTTGCGATGGCGACGGCGGCCGTCCCTCGTCCGGGCTCGGGTGCGACGGAAATCAAATTTTGTCTGGTATGAATGATCAATGTCGCCACCAGTGCCACCAAGCCAACCCAAGCGGTTCCCAACACCCTCATCAGAGTTCGCGGCCTTGAGAGCGTCCTGGTGAAGGCAAGAAATCCCCATTGAGGGACTGACAACTCGAGAGGGACGACATTTCCGATCACTTTCAGGACGTTCGTTAGTATTCCGTCGGGTAGCGCCGCGTGGGCGCTTTGTTCGAGGGCGATGACCAGCGCGGCCGCAGAAGCTAAGATACCCTGGCCCGCCAATTGTTTTCTCAGCTTATCCAGAGCGCGGCTGATACGCATCTTCGCGGCCGCTTCGGTGATTTCTAGAGTGGTGCCGATTTCAGCCATAGGGCGGGACTCAAAGAAGCGAAGCAGCAGTGCTGTTCGGTCGGATTCACCCAAAGTCTCGAGCGATTGATCCAGAAGAGGCTCGAGTTGACTCCACCGGTTCTATTCGTCTTCGATCATAGGGTTCAGGGCGGCCAGGTGCTCGCGGCGGGCTCGGCGTTGTTCGGTACGAATTCGCATGACGGAGAGTTGCCGGGCAGTATGGTGGAGCCACGCCAAGAGATGGCACGGACGCCGAATCGACACGGCCCGCTGCGCTAAGCCGTAACGATTCAATTGAACAGAAGGGAACGAAGAGAACGAAGCTCGGACGCAGAGAGGAAGCTCCTATCACGATGCTTGGGTTCGCTCACTGT
>JAYVTS010000146.1:0-11993 GCA_043788645.1 Verrucomicrobiota bacterium | reverse complement strand
CACCCTCGGGACCGACTTTAATATCTACTGGCCTGAACCAGTGATCATCGCTGAGGACGGGATAGGAGAGGTCGTGCGTGCGAAACGAGGAACCGTCTGGCACTATTTCGCTTTCGACGAGGCGCCCTTGGAGTGGTTCGATCCCCAAAAGCCTACCGGCATATCGAGTCGGCAACGCTCCGTGATCATAGATCACAAAATTGTGCGTGAATCGTGGCACGCTCGCCTGGGGCATAGGTGGAAAATAGCCATAGGCGTAGGGATTTGAGAGCGGGCCATGTTTTTCAAAACCCTTCTGAAGATACGCTCCTTGGAGATAGTGGAAGCCGCGAGTATCGCCGCCATTGTGGCCGGAAAAAATTCGACCTTGACTGTCGATTTCGCATCCGAAAGCGTTCCCGCCACCTTCGGAAAAAACTTCGTAAACCCGTTTTTCAGGATGATAGCGCCAAATATTTTGGCCTTGGGAATAGATCGGTTTTGAGTTCTTTAATGACCCATCCGCGGCCGGAACGAGGATGTTCGCGGTGACGGTGCTCCCTTGAGCGCCGTAGAGCCAACCATCAGGCCCCCAACGCAAAGAATTTGCTACGCTATGAGTATCTTCCAGTCCAAAGCCGGCGAGGCGAACCTCGGGATCAGCGTCGGGCACGTCGTCATGATTGGCATCTGGATAGAACAGCAAATAGGGTGGATTTAATACCCAAACCCCGCCCTGACCCCGCTCGACGGCGGTGACGATATTCAGACCTTCCACGAAGGTCGTATGCCGATCAAACGTCCCATCACCGTTTGTGTCCTCGTGAATCGTGATGCGATCCGCGCCCTTGAAATGATGGGGCGGAGGCGGGGGCACCCGATCATAAACCGCACGCCAAACGTTGTCGCGGCTTAGGAGCTTGAGACCGGCTGGGGCGGGATATTGCCGATATTCAACGACCCACATGCGTCCGCGTTCATCAAAATTGAGAAATACCGGCTGCGCAATCACCGGCTCGGCGAGGACTTGTTCCCACCGCAGATCGACTGCCACCTGAAATCGTGTGGCGGAATCCTTGGGACTTAGAGCGGACGCGTCTGCGTCTGAGGACGGCGCCGGAGCGAGGACTGGTGAGTCGCCGGACTTGGGCGTCGGTTTGGGCGGCGTACCGGTCGCTGGGATGTCTGGATGCGCCGTGGTTTGCTTTGGTTTGGAGCGGAAGCCGACGGGATCGGCATTTTGCGGAGGAGCGGGATCGTGGAGACACCATAAAATGCCGTTCAAGAGCAATCGACGAAAGACGGGCAACTGAAAATCTTCGGGGCTACCCAGCGACGTGTAAAATGTCCGCCGATCCTCCACCGTGTTCACCCAAGCTACGGGTTCGATGGCATCGGACCTAGCAACGTGTCCTTGCAAGAGTGGAATCACCGTGGCAGCAAGATTCCGGCTCTTATAAAGATGCGAGGTAACGGAAAAAGGGGTCGATTGAACTCCCGTAAGCACGAGATGTGAAGCATTGGTCCGGACCGGTTCAATGATCGTTTCTGGATCGGCTGGTGGTTTGTTATTATAGTGACCTTCATAATGACCGCCGAAAACCTCGACATCGAATTTGGACCAAGCCGCGAACTCGGGGCTGCTCGGCGTGGCATCAAAAGCATGACTCGCAGTGCGAAGGCCGACCACGGGTTTTCCTGCCGCCACATGGGCTCTCAGTAGCTCCATCATGGCCTGGGGAAGCGTACGACGTCGGGCGCTGACCACAATCAGGTCCGCCGTTTTGAGCGCCTGGAAGTTCTTGAAGTTCGAATCCCCTTCCGTCGGTGAAGCCATGACATAGGAGATTTGATAGCCCCGCCATTTGAGTTCTTGCTCCGCAAATGCGGGCAGTGTTTCCCAGGTGCGATATTCGTTCTCGCCGATGATGAAGGTGACCTGTTTTTTAATGTCGCCTTCAAAACGGAAAGGTTCGCCGCCTAAAAAATCGACGCTCGTCATGCTAGGGCACCAATAGTGTTCAATATGTTCGACGACCAATTCCGTTCCACGAAAATGGGAAACAAAGGGCGCCATTCGATGATTATACATGGAATCGGTTAAATCCCGCATGAGCAGCACATTTTGGCCTTGGGCGACCATTTGCCGGATGGCGAAGGGGCGTCCCAGCACGCACATATTGATGTGAACCCCCATCACGATCACGTTTGTCACTCCGCGTTGGCGCATCAGATAGAATGCTTCGGCGGAGTCAGTGATGGCATCGCCATCCATTATTTCCAGGGCGGGGTGCTGACGTTTCCAGGCCCCGTACCCTGGGCATTCCGGGCAGCCATCGCAACCACCGTCCGAATCGTCGATGGGTAGGGCGGGTTCTTTGATACCGGAGAGCGAGCACCATCCTTGGAGGGGAACTTTGGTCGCAATTTTTGGCGCTGACTGGGCCAGAATGCGGCCCGGATGGTTTTGGTAAAACCCTAGAGTTTCGCTGGGACAATGGATGATGAGCATCCCGCGACTCCGAGCGGCCTTTAGAACTTCGTTCATGCGTGGCGCCATCTCGCCGACTCGTTCGGTGGCATCGGGACAATGATGTTTGTCCCACATATCACAGACGACGACGGCAGTGCGGGTTGGATCCCAATGCAGCGTTGTTTCGACGACTTGCGATGCGGGCGAACCGGTGTCGAGTTGAGTGCGCGCGCGCGCATGAAGTGTTACCGGTTCGGCAGCGAGCGCAACCCCGTGCGACCCCATCAACCAAGCCGCCAGGGTGACAACGAAGTGGAGGAGGCGAAACATCTCCCATCGGGTGGTGTGAGAGGGATTGAGGGCGATCGATTTCCTCGGTGTCAGCGGGCACCTGGGGAGATCGAGGCGATGTCGTTGGCCCGGTTGATGGACCTGGCGAAGCGTTCCGAGGGTGAGGCACGAGTTGGGGCAGAACGATTGGAATTTCCCGCCGGGAAATTCTTGTTCCTCTTCCAGAACCTCGGGCAGGGGAATCTTTTTCATTCTGCCCAATCGCCCTGAAGCCCTACCGGTATCAAGTATTTCGCGGTATGCGTTACGTACTTTCCGGCACGGAGGTGCTTTCCAATGCCGTGCCGAGAGTCTACTTTCCGTGGGTGATTCCACTCTCAGATGTCGCCATTCGTTTGCATCCTGACGACGACGTTGTCGTGCTTAAAAAAAACGTCCAAGCCGGTGCGGAATACTCGGATCAGGGTGCTATTTTGCGCATCCGCGGGGACCTTTCTCAGGGGCACAAATTGGCGATTCACGACATTGCGGCTGCTGCGCCCGTGCGTCGCTATGGTCAGGTCATTGGCTTTGCGCAGGGGCACATTGCCCCAGGCGATCATGTGCATATGCATAATTTGATCGTTCGAGACTTCGCTCGGGAATATGAATTTGGCACCGATATCCGTCCGTTAACTCCGATTTCACCGTCCGAGATTCGTAGTTTTCTAGGATATGCGCGCCCCGGTGGGCGGGTCGGAACTCGAAACTATTTGGCCGTCATTTCCAGTGTTAATTGTTCGGCGAGCACCTCGCAGTATGTTAAAGCAAGATTTCCGCTTGAAGTGCTTCAGCGGGATTTTCCCAATGTGGACGGCGTGATTGCGTTTACCCACAAAAGTGGATGTTGTGTTCAACCCGGCGAACCGCACGCTCTGCTTCAGCGGGTGCTCGCCGGTATTGCGCGGCATCCGAATATTGCGGGCTATGTCATGATCGGACTGGGCTGCGAAGGCCATCAGGTGAGTGGTATTCGAGCAGACGCCAAGCTCGACCAACTCCAACCGGGCGAAGCGGCACCCGCCTTTCTCAACATCCAACAACAGGGCGGGGTTCGAAAGACCATTGAAGCGGCGACGGCCGCCGTCGCAAAATTGCTCCCGTACGCAAATGCTGCGAAACGGGCGCCGCAAGCACTTGAGCGTTTGGTTTTGGCGTTGAACTGCGGTGGTTCCGATGGTGCCAGTGGGATCACGGCGAATCCAGCACTGGGGGTGGCGAGCGACGAATTGGTACGACACGGCGGGACCAGTGTCCTGGCCGAAACCCCAGAAATCTACGGGGCGGAACACTTACTGACCCGACGAGCGATGACGCGGGCCATCGGCGAAAAACTCATCGCGCACATTCATTGGTGGGAAAATTACGTGAAGCTCTTCGGGGCGTCGATTGATAATAACCCGAGTCCGGGAAATAAGGCGGGGGGTCTCACGACGATCTATGAGAAAAGTCTCGGTGCGTTGGCGAAGGGCGGACAGTCACCACTCAGTGCCGTCTATAAATATGCGGAACCGATCACGACTCCCGGATTTGCGTTCATGGACACGCCGGGATTTGATCCCGTGAGCATGACCGGATTGGCATGCGGCGGCTGTAACGTGGGTGTGTTTACCACCGGACGTGGAAGTGTCTACGGTTGTAAACCGATGCCGTGCATTAAGGTGGCGACCAACACGGCACTCTATGATTGGATGCGCGATGATATGGACTTGAATGCCGGGACCATTCTCGACGGTACGGAGACAGTGACCGAGGTCGGGCAACGCATTTTTGAGGAGATCATTGCCGTGGCCAACGGACGACGGACCAAGAGCGAGCTTCAGGGAATCGGCGACGAAGAATTCGCGCCCTGGATTTTAGGGCCAACGTTTTGAGGGTTTATTTCACACCCAGCCGAATATTTCACACGCCGGCACCCCGGCAGGAAGAGGGGTTTGGGTGGGGTGAATTTCATCCGCGCGACGAAAGGAGAGTCAGCGTTTGACCCGAGTTTACCCAAACGTGAATGAGGAAGGCGTCGGGCAGAGATTGGGCCAAAAGAGACTTGAAAAACTCCTTGGCGTCTTTTTGCCTTGGTGTGAAAAAATGATGTCGAACTCCCCATCGTGTGAAAAATGATCATCATGTGAGCGACACGGCTTGCTCACCGGGCCGGGTTTCGTAGTTTGCCGTCGGCATGTCCTTTCACCGTTTGGCTCAAATTATTGCTGGGCTCGTCCTCAGCTGCTGTGTCGGTGTCGCCGTTGCGGCACCGGATCCCGCCCGGCTAAAACGGGGCCAGGCCCTCTTTATTGGCCACTGCTCCATCTGCCACCAGGTCACCGGGCGCGGTGCGGCGAGTATCTATCCGCCGCTGGCCGGGTCGGATTTTCTGACCGCACCGCTGGGCCGTGAAAAAGCAATTCGAACCGTCGTCGGTGGACTAAAAGGGGCGTTGACCGTCAACGGAAAAACCTACGAAAATCAAATGCCAGCGATCGTGCTGGACGACGCCCAAGCTGCCGACGTGTTGACATTTGTGTACAATTCCTGGGGTAACACGGGCGGCGAGTTCAACGCGGAAGAGGTCGCTGCCCAACGGCGGTTCACCGAGTTCAAGACCTACGCTGAATTGGTTAAAGCAAATGCCTATGAACCCGTGCCGTCCGTGGAAGGATTTACGGTCAAGGAATTGGTTCGACTACCGGAATTTACCCTTCGTATTGCGTCGGATGGCCTTGGGCAGAAATTCTATCTTCTCCACCAGAGCGGCGACGTTTCTCGTTTCGATCTCACTACGAAAAAGCTGACCAATATTTTCAAAGCCTCCGAGTACGCCGAGCTGTCCTTGGGTACACCGGGGCCGCTGGGCATGATGTTAGATGCCAAGAATCGCCTTTGGATTGTCAACAATCAGCGGCATGACGGCGTCCAACCCTTTGTCACCAATGAAGTGACAATTTTTCGCACCACCGCGATTTCCGAAAAAGGAGATCCCATCGAGGCCAAGCCCTGGTATCGAACCCACTATCCTTGGGGCATTGGACCCTACAACCACGGGGTCTCACATATTGCGCTCGGACGAGACGGATTTCTCTACGTGAGTTCGGGTTCTCGAACCGACGGCGGTGAAACGGGGAGGGACGAACATTTGGGCACGATGGGGGAGACGGACCTGACCGCCGCGCTCTGGCGGTTTGATCCGGAAGCCGCTGAGCCCAAAGCCGAAGTGGTGGCCCGCGGGATTCGCAATGCTTGGAGCTTTGCCTGGAATGGGGCGGGTGACCTGTTCACCGTCAGCAACGGCCCGGACGCCCACGCGGGTGAAGAGATGGATCAGATCGTCCCACCGCCACCCGGCGGATTGCCCCGGCACCACGGCTTTCCCTATCAGTTTGAGGATTGGCCCGTAGGAAAAAAGGCTTATCCTCACACGCCGGAACCTCCGGCGGGATTTGCCCCGGTGCATCCGGTGAAGAATCTCGGACCCGATGGCTGGTTTCCCGGTGCGCCGGGGTGGACGTTCCATCCGCATTCGTCGCCGGCCGGTCTGGTGTGGTTGGACGACCATTGGCCGTCGCCCTGGGCCAACTCGTTTCTAATGGGACGCTTTGGTAATCTAATTACTGCTAAAGGCAACGAGGACGTCGGCTTCGATGTGCTCTCGATACGCCCGGCGCGAACCACCGAGGGTGGCTGGGCAGCGCCCGTGAAAACGTTTTTGGCTCCTTTGGGTCGCCCGCTGGATCTGCATCTTGCCGGTGGCCGTTTATACGTACTGGAGTATACCCGACCCACGAATTTCAAGGAAGGACGTGGCTGGTTGCCCGGTCGCATTTTGGAACTGACGCCCAAACCGTAGCCGCCCTGGAAATTTCGTGATTGAAGAGACAACCCATCGAGAACCCCTCTTCATCGCTCGGGGTTTGACGAAAGTTTATCCCAGTGGTGAAAGTGAAATCCGGGCGTTGGACGGGGTGGACCTGGAGCTATTTGCTGGCGAATTAGTGGTTTTGATCGGCGCTTCGGGCAGTGGCAAAACCACGTTGCTGAACAACCTCGGCGGCTTGGATCAACCGACGGCCGGTTCATTGCAATACCGAAACCAAAACCTCTCTGATTCTACGGAAGCAGAACTGACCCAGTTCCGTCGGAATTCAGTGGGCTTTGTTTTCCAATTCTACAATCTCATTCCCAGTTTGACCGCCCGAGAAAACGTGGCCTTGATCACCGAAATCGCCCGGGATCCGATGACCACCGAAGCGGCCCTCGAATTGGTGCAACTCGGTGATCGGATGGATCACTTCCCTTCGCAACTCTCCGGTGGCCAACAGCAACGAGTCGCCATCGCCCGCGCCATTGCCAAGCGTCCCGAGGTGCTCTTGTGCGACGAACCAACGGGGGCTCTAGACGTGGGTACAGGGATCAAAGTGCTCGAAGCGATCGAGCGTGTGAATGCGGAATTAGGCACTCTCACCGTACTGATTACCCATAATTCCGTGCTCGCCGATATGGCGCATCGGGTCATTTATTTGCGGGATGGCCGTATTGTCGATGTGCAAGTCAATGCGGTGCGCCGCGCCGTCTCGTCGCTGGCGTGGTAGAAGTCACGCCCGATCCCATGCACCTGCATCCGATTCAGCTTAAACTCTTTCGGGACTTGGCCAAAATGAAAGGCCAAGTCGTCGCCGTCAGCGTTGTCTTTGCCTGCGGGCTTGGAATGATGATCATGATGAAGAGTCTGATCTTCTCCCTCGAAACCACCCGCAACGCTTATTATGACGGGAATCGGTTTGGCGACGTGTTCTGCGAAGCCAAACGGGCGCCGAATTTTTTGCGGCAACGCCTGGGTGAAATCGCGGACGTCAGTGCCGTCGAAACTCGGGTGACCGGTAAACTTACCCTCGATTTGCCCGGGCTCGCCGAGCCTGCGGATGGAGCGCTGATTTCCCTTCCCGATGATCGCCCATTGCAGCTGCACCAACTTTTTCTTCGACGCGGCCGAATGCCCGTTGCTGGCACTCGCGGAGAAGTCGTCGTCGGGGAGGCCTTCGCAGAGATGAATTACCTCGCGCCGGGCGATCACCTGTCGGCCATTATACGGGGGGCTCGGCAAACTCTGACCGTGGTCGGGATTGCGCTATCGCCCGAATACGTTTTTGAGGCCCGGGCTGGAGAGACCTTGCCGGACAACAAACGCTTCGGTGTTTTCTGGATGAACGAACGGGAATTGTCAGTGGCCCTCGATCTCAAGGGAGCTTTTAATAGTGTCATCCTCGACGTCGCTCCGGGAGCGGATCAGGCGCAGGTCCGACTCGAAGTCGATCAATTGCTGGCGCCCTATGGCGGGCGAATTGCGTATGAACGAAAAGACCATCCCTCGGCCCGTCGGTTAGACGATGAGATTCAAATCTTGAAGGGGTTAGCGGTGGCTTTTCCTGCGGTTTTTCTGAGTATAGCCGCCTTCATGGTGAGTGCTGTATTGACCCGCGTCGTCCGACTCCAGCGCGAACAGATCGCCCAACTCAAAGCCTTCGGATATTCGTCGAGTCAAGTGGGGTGGCACTATTTGCAATTTGCGTTCGTGATCGTGTGTTTGGGCACCGCTTTGGGCGGGTCGATCGGGATCTGGTTGGGCGATCAGGTGGTCCTGATCTATCATCAGTTTTTTCGCTTTCCGAACCTCACCTTTCGACTCGATCGTCAAGCCCTGGGGTGGGCACTCTTTGCGAGCACCGGCGCCGCGGCGTTGGGCGTGATGGGAGCGGTGCGGCAAGCGGTGCGATTGCCCCCAGCGGAGGCAATGCGCCCGGAAGCGCCGGCGAGTTATCGAATTTCGTTGGTCGAACGGTTGGGATTGCAGCGATTCTTCCCGACGTCCCTCCGGATGGCGTTGCGGAATTTGGAACGAAATCCTTGGCAATCGTTTTTTACGGCCCTGGGCTTGGCGCTAGCCACCGCCATTCCATTGGTGCCGGGCGCGATGCGGGATGGTATTGCTTATCTCCTCGATTTTGAATGGAGCCAGGCCGCTCGCGAGGATGCGAATGTGGCGTTGATCGAGCCCAGCGGACCCAACGCTTTGAGTGATTTGCGCCATCTCCCCGGGGTACTGACCGCCGAGCCGTTTCGAGAGGTAGCGGCTCGACTTCGTTTTGGCCATCGGACCCGACGCCTGGGCGTCTCAGGAGTCCCGACACACGGGACGCTTCATCGCCAATTGGACATCAACGCACGCCCCATCGTGATGCCACTCAACGGCGTTGTGCTTTCGGAGAAGTTGGCCGAAACTCTCAGCGCCCAGCCCGGAGATACCATTACCCTCGAGATTTTGGAAGGTCGTCGTCCAAAGCTCACGGCGGTGATCCAGGGTGTCGTGACCGACTACGCCGGGGTAGCGGCTTATATGGATCTAGGCGCTCTGCAACAACTGATGCACGAAGGGGATACTCTGAATGGCGCTCATTTGGCGGTGGATCAGGCGCATTGGGGAGAGTTTTTGGGACGAGTGAAAGAAAGCCCCCGGGTCGCGGCCCTCACCATCAAGGCGGCCACTCGCCAAAGTTTTCGTAAAAGTACGGGTGAAATGATTGGCAAAATCCAAACCCTTTATTTCGGCTTCTCCGTGGTGATTGCGTTTGGCGTCGTGTACAACAGTGCGCGCATTGCCCTCGCCGAGCGGAGTCGGGATCTTGCCACGCTGCGAGTCATTGGTTTCACAGGTCACGAGGTGGCGATGGTGTTGATCGGGGAATTGAGTATTCTCACGCTCGTGGCGCTTCCGCTGGGGTTGCTGATTGGAACGGGTATGGCCACGGGCATTATTCACAGCGTCAGTACCGAGGCCGTCCGCTTGCCGCTAGTCCTCACCGCTCGCAGTTATGCCACCGCGGTGCTCATTGTTTCAGTTTCGGCGTCGTTTTCGTTCTATATTGTCAGTCGGCGAGTGCGTGATCTGGATCTCCTCAGCGTGCTCAAGGCTCGGGACTAGATTGATCGCACCCGATTTTTTATTGTGAACCCCGTTTTTCCTCCGACCGGCCCTGTACCTGTACCTGTACCTCGTTCTTCGCGTCGCACACCTGCTTGGCGACGCACCCTCCCGTGGCTGCTCGTGTTCGGTATTGTGGTGCTGATCCTCCTGGGCTTCCGCCCGCGCCCCATTGACATCGAGCCCGCCACGGTTACCACCGGATCACTCACCGTTTCCGTGTTGGAGGAAGGCAAGACGCGCATCCGACATCGTTACCTCATTTCGAGCCCGGTGGCGGGTCATTTGAACCGCCTCGAACTTCGGCCGGGAGCCAAGACCGAAGCGGGGAAAACGGTTTTGGCGATCTTGGACCCGTTGCCGGCGAGTTTGCTAGATCCTCGCACCCGCGCCGAGACCGAAGCCCGGATCAAAATGGCACAAGCATCGGAAAATCGAGCCATCGCGGAAGTGGAACGGACCCGAGCCGCGCTTGAACTCGCCCAACAACAATGGCGCCGCCTGGAATCATTGATTCTAGAAAAGGCGATTTCTCCCTGGGAAGCTGATGCCGCCCGGAATTTGGTCGTGATCAACGAACGCAGCCTGCGCGCGGCCGAATTCGCGGTCCAGGTCGCCGCCTCCGAGCGTGCGCAGGCCCAAGCGGCCCTCATCTCAACCAGCGATCCCTCGTCGGGCACTCCCGCCTTCGAACCCCTCAAACTCCTGGCACCCATTAACGGCGTGGTTCTCAGCGTGCCCGAAGAGAGCGCACGCACTGTGACCGGCGGAACCGCTCTGTTGGAACTCGGAGATCCGTCCGATCTGGAAATAGAGGTGGAACTTCTTTCCAGCGATGCCGTCACCGTGCGACCAGGAGCGGAAGTTTCCATTGAACAATGGGGTGGGGACAAACCCCTTAGAGGACGAATTTCCACGATTGAACCCGGCGGTTTCACAAAGATATCGTCCCTTGGTGTCGAGGAGCAGCGGGTCAAGGTGCGGGTTGATTTCGTGGACCCGCTCTCCGCTGACTCTCCCCTGGGGGATCGGTATCGGGTCGAAGCCCGCATCGTGACTTGGACCCATCCCAACGTCTTACGAATCCCCACCGGTGCTCTGTTCCGGCGAGGCTCAGACTGGATGACTTTTGTCCTCGAGGGAGATCACCCGAAACTGACCAAAGTTGAGATCGACCATCAAAACGGTGTCAATGCGGAAGTCCGCTCTGGGGTAAAGTCCGGTCAAACGGTCATTCTTCACCCCCCGGATACCGTCACGGAAAAGACGGCTATCCGAGCGCAGGCACGTTAACGAGCACTCATAAGGGATGGGAAAATGATAATCGGGCGTGAAATCTTCGACCGTAACGGGTCCAACCGCGGCGTTGAATCAGGGCTGTTTCAAGAAAAGCTATGTCTCTGAATGGTTCAGAAGAATGAGGAATTGAGCGGCCTGCCGGGGTCAAGCGTGAGGTTGATTCGGTTGCTTTCTCCGCCGGCAGCTCGGGTTGGAGGGCGGATTCTTTGGAATCTTTTCTGCGTTGGGTAGGTGGGTACGTTCTCCCTTGGTAGCTGCGCTGCTTACAAGAAAGTGGCTGTCCACGCGGTTGCCGTAGCCGGCTCGAAGCTACCCGGGTGGATTCACCACCAAATGAAGGATTGGCCACTTATTACCGTCGTGGACCGATTGCCAGGTCGGATAGGTCCGATCACGCAGGTTCGCTTGCTTCGGAGCCCACGCGACAAACAGCGAGATGCTGAAGCGCTGGAAGATTCCCAAAACGGTGACGGCGTTGGGATCTGGGGCTTGGTATCGATTTCCTCCGGAAAGGCGTCCCGCAGGAGTAAACGGTTGAACTGCGCCAGCTTCTTTCCGACGAGCGTTTGAGGCCGAAGTTCACGCGTCTCCTTCGAAAGGATCCGGTCGGGAAAACGCGTCGCGTCGTAAAGCGAGGGGCCGGCCGCGAGTTTGTTTAAGGCCCGAGCCAGGAGCGAAGCGATCCGCGGAATCAGTTCGGGGGCGTCGGCCTCGCGGAGTTGCTTGCGAACCTTGGCCGGCAAGTGTCCTTGGAGAGCCTGGGTCAGCGGGTCCGGTGGGTCCGCCAGTTTAGCGAGCAAAGCCGCTGGCTTAACCACCTGCTCCGCTACGAACGAGGAGCCCGTACTGGTGCGCGTTCGCTCCAGCTTGGCCAGCTGTTCGGCCCCCGCCAAGCCCAAGGCTTCCGGGGTGATTGCGCCAACAGTTCAGGGCCCGCCGTTG
>JAYVTS010000145.1:0-28189 GCA_043788645.1 Verrucomicrobiota bacterium | reverse complement strand
TGATCGGGTCTAGCGTATAGGACCAAGCCGTCTCATTCGTGACTGCCAGTGTGTCCGCGGGGAAATGAAAAGCTTGGGCGGCCGTCTTGGACCGGGATTTCGTGCCAATCTGACACCCGGCGACAAACCACAGGAGCCAGAGGCATCCGAACAGCATCCTCCACCGATTCACAAATCCGGAACAAACATTGGGGTCAACTAGGGGCAACATTAAATCCCGCCGAGTTTTCGCATGTTTTTGGGCCTGGTCAAGGTGGGCGCCGCGATCTGCAAGTCGTCAATTCGGGAGTCTCGCGCGTGGGTGCCGGGGCGGCACCCGCCCCGGGGGATTTCGGACCGGCCGGCGCCTTCGCTGGCCGCCCGGCGCGAAGGCGCCGGGTCTTCGGAACACGCGGGGCGTGGGAGCGGATTCGGGCGCGATCAGGACACCGGCGCAGAAACGCGCTCCCTGCGGCGCGCTTGGAGTGATACCTCATCAGGTAAGATTCTACCACCAGAATGAGGGAGAACCGCTCGTTCGAACCCGCATCTGTGAGAATTTGACCCATTGTGTGTGGCCGTCCAGATACAAGTTGTTTCCGCCCGACGGGAGCTTACCCTCAAGATGGGGCGCTTGATGCCCTTTCCAGCCACCGTCGATGCCTTTGTAGGTGTTTTTCCCGCGATCCGTTTCGTTTTCACCGTTCGACAAGGTTCCATCGGAAGTGATCACTCGGGCCGAAGGTCCGGGCTCGTATTCCACGCCCCCGGTGACAATGGCTTTGGGATTATAGCCCTCCGTAATATTGGTCAAGTTGACTCGGCCGGCGCCCTTAAAGGCCACCGCGTATCCGATGACCCGGTAGCCCGTGTTGGAATCGTTCGTTACGACTTCACCTTTGACCGCCGTCGTAAACGCCCAGAGTTCATCGTTATTCTGCTTGAGAAAGGCGGGGCAATAGAGGATGGCACGGCTGCCCCCGTTCTTAACAAAGGCATTCGCGGCGGCGGCGGGAAGATCCCAAGGCCAATTTGCACCGCTGCAATCGGGGAACCGTTCACGGTTGTCATCGGCGTACATCCGAATGGCCAAACCGAGATTGCGGAGGTTGCTGTTACACCGGATCGCAATCGCTTTGCTTTTGGCTTTCGCCAGGGCCGGCAGGAGCATGCCGGCGAGGATCGCGATGATGGCGATGACCACCAAGAGTTCGATCAGTGTAAACGCGGCGACTTTGGTTCCGCGGACATTTGAAAAGGCAGGCATAAACGTCGAGTTACTTCGTGCGGCCACGATGAGATTATCAGCAGCTTAGTCGTACCTAGCCGCTTTGGCCATGAGGCATTGCCCTTTTTTTATGTGAAATATTACGGATCATACGTGGTGAGAATTCGTATTCAGAAGGCAGGTGCCTTGCTCGTGAGCGTCGATGCGACGGCTTCCGCCTTGGGGCCGGTAACAAGTATTACCAATACCGGTACGTTGGGTGGCGTCTTTTTGGCGACCGGCTTGGACACCGAGCGGCCTGAGGTTGGGGTGGTTGGCGGCACCAAAGGGATGAAATTTGACGGGACAGACTTCTTGCAGTTGGCCGATGTTCCCGGCCCGCTTCATGTGCTGATCCCACCACCGGCTGGGATTGTCGGTGAGAGCCCGACCCGGTCGATCGAAGCATGGGCGCTTAATCCAGAGGTGGCCAACGAGGAAACGCTCGTTTCTTGGGGAAAACGGGGCGGACCCGATGGCTCCAATGTTTCGTTTGGGTACGGTTCTGACTTTCGCTGGGGCGCCATGGGACACTGGGGCGGTGACGGCCCGGATCTCGGTTGGAATAATGACGGGGGCAATCCGCCACCGAACAAGTGGCTCCATTTGGTCTATACGTTTGACGGCACGACGAGTCGCGTTTATTCCGACGGCGCCCTGGCCAATGCCGAGTTGGTGCGGGAAGGGGTCATTAATACCCATCCGGATACCTCGATTAACTTGGGGATCCAATTAGACGCCGACGGGACGACGCCAACGGGTGGGCTGCGATTTAGTGGCACGATTGCTCGCGTCCGAATTCATGATGAGGTGCTGACACCCGCTCAGATCTTAGCGAACTACACCCTGGAGAAGCCTGACTTTATTGATCTGACGACACCACCACCGGCGCCCATTCAATCAGTGCCGCTCGTGAAAGGCCCCTCGCATCGGTATTCGTTTGGTGATGCGGCGAGCGCAAATGCCACGGACAAGGAATTCAAGGATTCAGTCGGGACGGCTCACGGTACCGTCCGCGGGGATGGTGCCAGTCTTTCGGGGAATCGCTTAGTGCTGGCGGGCGGCCCGTCGGCTACCAGCGCGTACGGTGACCTACCCAACGGACTCATCTCTGCGAACAGCACGAACAAAGGTGGATCGGGTGCCGTCACCTTGGAGACCTGGATGAAGGTCACCGGAGCCCGCACCTGGTCGCGTGTTTTTGACATCGGCTCGTCCACGCAAGATCCAGACAATGAAGTGACCGGCCCAGGCGGCGGCGGGACTGGCCTAGACTATCTCGCGCTCACCGCCCAAATTGGCGACGATACGGGAAGTCGACGGTTAGAACTGCGGAATGAGGATCCCGCGGGGGGGCGGTACGGTGACCTTGGATTCGGGAACGCAAACCTTTGGCCAAGACTTCCAAGTCGCCGTGACACTTTGGCGTCCGTGGCGACGGCGGATAATGGCGCGGCCTTTGTCGTGAAGGTCTCTAACGGTACCGGGGCGACGACCACAACGGTCACGAGCGCCCCCGCCGTGCTCACGTTGGCCGTCGATACGGTGACCCTCAAACACCGCTATAGTTTCAACGAAACGTCGGGCACTTCGGTCCAGGATTCGGTCGTCTCTTTGCCAATTTTCCGGATGCGGATGATACCACCGTGCTCAGCACGCCGGGTTCAACTCCGGTTGGCCAAGAGTTTCACTTAGCGATCAGTTATAGTTTCAGCGGCAACACCGCCCGGGTCTATACGAACGAGACGTTGGTGGCCACGGGCGTTGCACCTAAGCGACTGGCTCAGCTAACGAACGACGTTAACAATTGGCTCGGCAAATCACAGTTTCCAGCCGATCCCAACATCCCTGGAAAGTATAATGAGTTCCGGATCTACCAAGGAGCCATGACCCCGGCTCAGGTGGCGGCCAGCTATGCGGCGGGTCCCGATAAGTTGCCGACGCCTCCGACCACCCGCGTGCAGGTAACGGCGGCGCGCAGCGGGGATGATTTAACGATCAGCGTGGGCCGTGGGCCGGGCGAGTGCTCCTAACGGAGTCTCCCCGGCCCATTTTTGTAAACGGGCCGGGCAAGGGAGCCGAGGAAGTTTGGTCGTTCATTCGTTGTCTTGCCGCAGGCCGATGTGGAAACATGATCCGAGAAACCGCAGTGCGTGGCTGCCCGACGTCGCGAGTAGGCTGGCCCCATATGAGCCGACCGCCGTGGGATTCCAGGTGCGGACCCGGCGAGGAATCCGTCGATGGGGTTGGGTAGAGCGAGTGTCCGATTCTATTTCTGAGTCGAGCCTGACGGCGCTGCCTTTAGGTTTTCTTGCAACGCTTTGGCCTGGGGGTGATTCGGCTCCAGTGACAACGCTTGTTCCAGGTGCTGAAGTGCCTGGGTTCGTTCGCCCAACCGGGCGAGTTCGCCCGCCAAAGCGGCATGCGCGTTGGCATCACCAGGATTGCATCGGAGCGCTTCCCTGAGGCTTGCGGCCGCTCGGGCCGGATCGCCCAATCGGGACCGAGCGAGCCCTAGATTGAAATGGGCCTGGGCAAAATCTGGTTTGAGTTGAATCGCTTGCTCGAACGCTTTCGCGGCGTCGGCCCAACGGGTGAGACAATACCGCGCCATCCCGAGTTGAACCCACGTATTGGGTGAATCGGGTCGACTGTTCAGCCCTTTTTCAAACCAACGCTCGGCCTCGTCGCACCGCCGTTGTTGCAGCCGGATGCGCCCCAGGAGTAGAAGCCCTTCTTGATCGTCCGGGGCCTCCGCGAGGAGTTTGGTGATCAAAGACTCGGCTTCGACCCAACGCCTTTGCCCGAGTAATTGGTTGGCTTGCTCGGCGCGTCGGCGGCCGTCTTGGCGGAATTCTTGCACTTCGCGTAAGAACGGGTCGGGCCAATCGAATGGCTTCGGCAACGCGGCGCCGAGCCGCGTCCTGGGGATACCGGACGATGTGCCCATCGATTCCCGGAAATTCCTTGGGCCGGGAGAATCCCCGGCGAAAGCGGTCGTCTTCATCGAGGCTCCATTTTCATGACTTGGCCCGAACCGCGACGGAGCACCCGGCGCTGGCCGCCGGTTCCCCCGAGGAAAGATTCCTTGCTCCCATCCGGCCATTGCACCGCTACGACGTCAAAGTTCTGGCTCCGGCCGAGGCCGAAATGTAGAACGGGTTCGTGGCTTGAGAGATAGCTGGTGGCTGGCTGGAGCACGGCCCACTGCCGTCGTCCCCCGGCGACCACGCTGGCTTCCGCGCCGATTTCGTCCCGGAGGCCGTGCGTAGGATCCACCAAGCGAAATTGGACCCAATTCCCTCGGCCAGGAACAGTGTTGAGGAAGACCACCGCAGGTCCGGCGACGTTGCCCAATACCAGGTCAAGCCCGCCATCTCGATTCCAGTCACCGACGGCCAGACTTCGACCGACACTCGCCTGGCCACAGAATGCCGTGTTTTCTGGGGAAAGGTCCCGAAACGTGCCGGTGCCGACATTGGCAAACAGTTGTGCCCGTTGCGCGTAAACAGACCACCAGGGCGCCGTGCCCGCTCGAACCGGCGACTGGGGGGGCATGGCGTGCGAGACCAATCCGTTCGCGAGGGCTAAGTCAACGTGGCCATCATTATCAAAATCGGCCGCGACAATGCCAAAACCAGTCCCGCGCCAGGCCTGTTGTTGCAGTCCGGCTTGCGCCGCGACGTCCGTAAACAACCCGGGTCGGTCCTGCCGGTAGAGGGAGTGAAATTCCTCGGTCAGATGCGTGACGAACAAGTCGCCTAAGGCATCACCGTCGAAATCCGCCCAAGCGACTCCCATGTTGGCGGCCGTGCGCCCCATCGAGTTGTATGCGAGGCCGCGCATGGTCGCTTCCTCCTTAAAGGTGCCGTTGTGTTGGTTGACATCTTGCAGAACACATCCGGAACCTATTGGGTCGGCCATAAACCAGTTGGTTCCGGCGGAATGAATCAGGTTGGTCAGGGTCGGGGTTGTCGTTTCGGTAAACCAAGCTTCAGCGGTCGCGGCCGGGTGGGCGAAGGCGGATGTCGCCACCTTGGTAGGTAGGGATTTATCGGGTTTTGAGCGACCACAGCCTGTGAGGAGCAGGCTGACTGGCACGCACGCCAAAATGGGGTATCCAGTCGACGGTTGAATTTGTAGTGAACCGCGAGAAAATCGCGGATATCATCACTGGCTTGCGCGTTGTAGCGATTGGAGAGCTCGATGAGGGTCGGCGTGGGCTCGCCGAGACAGTCCAAAAGTGAATCCGCCAAAGTGCTCACTTCGACGCAGATCACCTGAAGTGCCGTCGCTTCCAGGGGTTCGACGAAGCCCACCGAGTTTCCCACCCCCACCACGTTCCCCACCCAGTTTCGAGCGTACCGGCCGCTTCGAAATTTGACGACGCGCGGCTCGGTGGTGACTTGTGGATTCTTCTGCAAGAATTCGGTCAAGGCGTCGGCGTCGGAACTCTTTAGCTAAGCGGGCCACGTTTCGCAGATGGACGTGCAACGGCTGCCAGCGGCGGGTATCCGGATCGCGGTTTCCGTCCGACAACTCCGCTGTATGTGCGAAGTAGCCCATCAAGCCTGGTTCAATTTTCTTGAAACAACCTTCCTTGAGATTTCCCACTCTGTGCCCACGCGGGCTTTAGCTCAAGGATTGATTTGTCCCGAGCGCGAGCTTTGCCGGTAGGGGTAGGTCCATGGCAGGGATACCCTATAAAAAAGGTGAAGGCCCACAAAAAATGCAGATTGTTCTCGGGCCTTGCGCCAGTCGTTGTTATGCTCAAGCCATGCACTTGCACTTCAACACACGCCTGCTCTCGCTAACGCTAGCTCTGACAACCGGTCTCGCCACCGCCGCCCCATGGGTTACCTATGAGCCAAAACCCGGTCCCGCCGCCGGCAAACACATCGTCCTGCTCTCCGGTGACGAAGAATATCGCTCGGAACAGGGGTTGCCTCAGTTGGGAAAAATCCTGAGCCAACGTCACGGCTTCAAATGCACCGTGCTCTTCAGTCAAGACGCCGATGGAACCATTAATCCCAATAATTCAACCAACGTCCCAGGAATGCAGCTGCTCGATAGCGCGGATCTCGTTGTCAACCAATTTCGTTTTCGCGAGTTGCCCGATGCGGACATGGCGCATTTTGATGCCTACTTGAATTCGGGAAAACCCATGATCGTGCTGCGGACCGCCACGCATTCATTTAACTACACCAAGAATAAAAGCAGCGCGTACGCCAAATATCATTGGCAACATCAGGGCGGAGTTTGGACCGGGGGATTCGGCGCCGCAACGGTCGGTGAGACTTGGACCTTCCACCATGGCGACCACGGAAAAGAAGGAACCCGCGGAATAATCGAGGGGAAAAACCGGGAGCACCCGATTTTGAAATCGGTCAAAGACGTCTTCGGTCCGACGGATGTCTACGGCGTGAACGCCGACTTTCCGGGCGACGCCACGATTCTGCTCTACGGACAAGTCGTCAAGTCGTTGGACTCGGCTTCGCCCCCCAATTTGGACAAGGCAGTGATGCCTTTGGTGTGGTTGCGAGACTATCGCGGGGATTTAGGTAAAACCTCGAAGATGCTTTGCTCGACGATCGGTGCGGCGACGGATCTACAGTGCGAAGATCTGCGCCGTTTAGTGGTGAATGCTTGTTATTCATTGGCGGGATTAGACGTCCCCGCCAAGGCCGATGTTTCCTACGTAGGCGATTACCAGCCAACCCCGTTTGGTTTCAATAAATTCACGCCCGGGGTAAAGGTAACTGACCACGAACTCAAATAGTTGGCTGCCTTGAGGTTGACTCTGGATTTGAGCCTGATCGCGTGGGTTTCTGAAAATGACGCGAGTCCGCCGGCAGGACTGGTTTTCCCAGAATCCTCGAAGGGTTGTGCTTGACCGGATTGGGCTCGGGGAGGAGGATGGCTACGTGAACCTCCCGAAATGCATTGCTGCCTGCGTCAGAGCCCATGGCTTTGACGATCGAATCGTCGACCCTCGATCACAGGGCGCTTCGAGACCGCGCGACGGCGGTTTTACCTTGATCGAACTCCTCGTCGTGATCGCCATTATTGCGATCCTGGCCGGCATGTTGCTTCCGGCCCTGGCAAAATCCAAAACCAAAGCGCAGGGAATCGCTTGTCTCAACAATCTAAGGCAGTTGAACCTCGCCTGGTATCTGTACTCGGACGACAATGCGGGCCAGTTAGTGCCGAATGGGACTGGCGACCAAATCGGCTGGGTCCAGGGTTGGCTCCAGACCCCGCAAGACGCCACCAACGTCGCCACGCTCAAGGCACCTCGAGGGATGCTTTGGAACTATAATCAGTCGTTGGGGATCTACAAATGTCCGGCGGATCGGAGCACCGCGAAAATCGGTAATGTCGCCTACCCCCGTATTCGTAGTATCTCAATGAGTGGCAATATGAACGGAAACAGTTGGTACACGGATCAGATTAAGAAAACCTATTTTACGTACACCAAACAATCTGAGATTACTCGCCCTTCGCCTTCCGAATCGTTCGTATTCCTGGACGAACATCCCGACGCCATCGACGACGGCTATTTTCTGGTGTTTGTCGACAAGAAAAACCTCTGGGGAAATATGCCTGCAAACTATCACAATGGCGCTTGCGGACTTTCGTTTGCGGACAGTCACGCCGAGATTCGCAAGTGGTTGGACCCCGATTCGCTTTCCAAAAAAATTGTCTCAAATCCCATGGGGCCACGTGATGTTCCTTGGCTCCAAGTTCGCACCTCGGCGCCGATCAACCAAGGTGCTCCCTGGCCGCCGTAACGAGGAAGCTCCGAATCCCTGCGGAGATCGGACGGGCCGGCGCCACGCTGGCCCCCCGGCGCGTAGGCGCCGGGCTTTCGAATGGGCGGAACCCGACTCCCAGCCAACCCGCTAGTTCTTCAGTTCTCCCAATTGAAAGGCGGAACCGGCGGAGACTCTCGCACCGCTGGGAAAACCCTTCTGAACTTCAATCATTTCCGGGATTGCCACGACGCCAGCTGTTCGTCGGCCCAAATGTCGTTGAGATCCTGTCGGCGACGAACAACCGCGGTCTGCTTTCCGTTCACCAGCACCTCGGCGGCTAAACAACGACTGTTGTAGTTTGAGCCCATGACGCTTCCGTAGGCACCGGCACTAAGTAGGGCCAAAAAATCGCCCTCGCTCACCTTCGGTAAGAAGCGATCTTTGGCGAAATAATCGCCGCTTTCACAAATGGGGCCAACGACGTCCGAAGAGATTCCCCTGCCCCGTTGACGAGTCAAAGGAACGATTTCGTGATAGCTATCGTAAAACGCCGGCCGGATCAGGTCGTTCATGGCGGCATCCACAATGACAAAATGCTTTTTGCCCGTCTTTTTGATAAACTCCACCCGCGTGAGTAGAACTCCGGCGTTGCCGGTCAGAAATCGTCCGGGTTCAAGCAGAATGCGGAGACTGAGCGGCTTGAGCAAGGGAGCGAGCGCATCGGCATAGACTTGTGGCGTGAGCACCTTCCGGCCCGCGGGCGTTCGCCACCATTTGGGATCACCGCTCGCCAAGGCGTCCTGGTACACGATTCCGATGCCACCTCCGATGCTAAAGAAATCAAACCCATGTTGGGTACTCAATTTGGCGACCAGCGGGACCACTTTTTCCACCGCTCTACGGAATGGAGTCACGTCCGTCAGCTGCGAGCCGATGTGCATTTGGAGACCGCGCAAACGGAGGTTGGGTAGCTTGGCGGCGCGGGCATAAACTCCTTCAATTTGCTCAAATTGGATTCCAAATTTATTCTCATAGGTACCCGTCGTGATTTTGGAATGGGTACCGGCATCCACGTTGGGATTCACTCGGACGGCCACGGGAGCCACCTTTTTGAGTTTGACCGCAACTCGGGAGATCCGCCCCAGCTCCGCCTCGGATTCGACATTGAAACAATAAATTCCCTGCTTGATCGCAAAAGCGATCTCCGCCTCCGTCTTGCCCACGCCGGCGAAAACGCACCGGGTAGCGTCGCCGCCCGCGGCGATCACCCGCGCGATCTCGCCACCTGAAACCGTATCAAAACCTGAGCCCAGATCCGCCAAGGTACGGATGACAGCCAGATTTGAATTCGATTTCATGGCGAAACACACGAGGTGCTGGAGCCCATGGCCTGCCAACGCTCCGGATAATTTCTGAAAATGGTCGCTCAGGGTGGCTTGCGAATAGACGTAAAGCGGGGTTCCGTATTTTTCGGCGAGCGCGGCCAACGGAACTTCTTCACAACACAGTTGAGTATCGACGTAACGAAACGAATGCATGATTTGCAAACATGGCGGAATCAGGCACGGTCCGGCAAGCACTGCGCCATCATCACTCTTTCAAAAAGCCGGTGAAAAATTCTGAGCGTTGCCAACGACCTCGCCTTGACCAACCACTCCGAGCGACGCTCTACTGCGGAGTACCGTTTTTAAAGTAGTTCGCTTGGCGGATATTTGTGAGTTCGGGATCGTGCCGAGCTTGATGCATCCGCCGGGCCGGTCGTCGGCACCCATTATGGCAAAAGCGAAAGTAAGGAAGCCTGCGCTGAAGGCTCCCGTAACCCAGGCGAAGAAGTCCGCGCCCATCGCGCCCAAGCCCAAGCCTAGACCGCGGCTCGCATCTGGGCCGCCCCAGCCCGGCGCCAAATCACGGCCAAAGCCCACGCCGCAACCGGTCCTAGCCAAACCCAGCGCGCCGGATCGTACTCGCCCACCGAAAACGCCAGCCAAGGCCAATGCGAAGCCGAGTAAGCCCAATTCAGCTCCGAGCCGGCCTCCAGCGCCTCAAAGTGTCTTGGTGCCGCTCGACATCCCGGCCGCCGAAGGATCGGTAAATTTAGGCACGGTAAAATCTGCCTCCGGGATAGACATCACCGAAAAAATCAAGGAACTGGTCCGCCTCGCCCGCGAGCAAGGGTATCTCACTTATGGCGACATCAACGACGCTCTTCCCGATGGCCTGGTCAGTGTGGACGATCTGGACGAGATTTACATTAAGCTGCGAGGCCTTGAGATTGATATCGTCGATCAAGCCGAGGTGGATCGCGTGCAGCAACCGGAGCAGCCGGAAGAAGAGGAAAAGGCGCGGCTCGATATTCTCGATGATCCGGTGCGGATGTACCTCAAACAAATGGGTGCCGTACCGCTCCTCACCCGTGAGCAAGAGGTAGAAATATCCAAACGCATTGAGGAAAATGAAAATGAAATGAAACGCATTGTTTATGCGTTTGGTTTCGCGGCAAAAGAACACATTGCACTCGCTGAAAAACTGGTTTCGGAGCCGCCCAAGGAGCGTTTTGATCGAGTCGTGGCCGACAAAAAGATCGAGGTACGCACGGAACACCTCCAGCAGTTACAAAAACTCATTCGGGACGTCCGGATTCTGGACTCGAACGTGGATCGCAAGTGGAACGAACTCTGCGCCCTTCAGGCTGGGGGCGCGGGAAAACCGGACAAACTACAAAACGAGTTGCGGCGCTTGGACGCGAAATTGCAAAAAACGTTTCCGTTGTTCGCCTATAAACAAAAAGTCATCGAAGAAATGTGCCATGTGGCGGATAATATCCACGACAAATTTCTCTCCTCCGTCCGGCAGATCGCGGAGTTGCAACCCGAACAAAAAGCGCCGCAGATTCAGGCAATTCTCCATGCGGAAGATCGTAAATTGAAGGCCTTGGAGGAATTCGTCCGGGCGGGTCACCAAGAGTACATCGAGTCCTTCAATCAACTGAAGCACTTCGAGAAAAAAGCCCTACAAGCCAAAACCGAGATGGTCGAAGCCAACCTCCGTTTGGTCATTTCCATTGCCAAGAAATATACGAATCGGGGCCTCTCCTTCCTCGACTTGATTCAGGAAGGAAATATGGGCCTCATGAAGGCAGTTGAAAAGTTTGAGTATCGGCGGGGCTATAAGTTCTCCACCTACGCCACTTGGTGGATTCGCCAAGCCATTACCCGCGCCATTTCAGATCAGGCTCGAACCATCCGGATTCCGGTCCACATGATCGAGACGATCAATAAGCTGATGCGGGTGCAGAAACAGTTGATCCAAGACTTTGGCCGAGAACCGACTCCCGAAGAGATTGCCGATGAATTGCGGGTGCCCGTCGAGCGGGTCCGGAGCGTGCTCAAGATGGCGCAACAACCCATCTCCCTGCAAAGCCCGGTGGGAGATTCCGATGATACCAACTTTGGCGATTTTATCGAGGACAAAGCCGCTGAAAATCCTTCGGAAGTGACTAGCTTC
The DNA here is from genome assembly GCA_043788645.1 of Verrucomicrobiota bacterium. GTDB lineage: Bacteria > Verrucomicrobiota > Verrucomicrobiia > Limisphaerales > UBA9464 > CANIZL01. The sequence goes on along the minus strand of JAYVTS010000145.1, from coordinate 16,684 downwards.
AGCATGCTGAAGGAAAAGCTGGCCGTGGTATTAGAGTCATTGAGCGAGCGGGAACGCAAAGTGTTGGAGCTGCGATTTGGCGTGATGGACGGTTACAGCCGCACGCTAGAAGAGGTCGGCAAACAATTCAAAGTCACCCGCGAACGCATCCGCCAGATTGAGGCGAAAGCACTCCGGAAAATGCGTCACCCAACGCGTCTCCGCCAATTGCAGGGTTTCCTGGAGCATGAAGAACTCATGTCCTAACCCAGAATTTGCCTATTTCCGAGGGGCAGCAGCCCGAACCGCATCGACCAACTCTTGAGCGGACCACGTATTGCCGGCGAATATTTTCGTGACCCTCCCGTCCGCGTCCAAAACCACGGTTCGCAGATTGTGATTCATTTTGTCCGGAGTGACGTTCATGGAGAAAAAGAGTCCGAATTGAGCCCCTAACGGCTGCAATTGCTCGTACGAACCGGTGGCAAAACTCCAATGGGTCGGATCGGCACGATACCGCTTCCCATAGTCCGCCAAGGCTTTGGGTGTATCGTAGAGTGGATCAAAGGAAATCGTCAGGAATTGCCAATCTTTGGGTGCATCCGGGGAATCGTTGAGGAGATTCTGGGCATCGCGGAAGCGAATGGATAGGCGAGGACAAAAATCGGGGAGCGGACATCGGATAAAAATGAAATCGAAGACCAGGACTCGCCCCCGATATTCCGCGAGGTGAACCACCTTTCCGAGGTGGTTGGTCAGTTCATAGTCGGGAACCAAATCCCCTTCTTTTAGTTCCGGTACGTCTTTGAAAAAACCGACGGCGGTCGGATCATTGATGACCACGACTGGACCCGCGGTTTTCGCCAACCGGTCAGGCCCCGCGTTGCTCAGTACGGTAAAACCATCCACCCAGGAATCGTCCGGCGTCACATGAAGTCGGAAATTAACGACATCGTTGGTTTTCAGACCGTTGAGAGTAGCCGGAGTTTGGGCGTCAAAATTCATGGTCATTGCCTCCATGTATTCGGCGATTTTTTCGTGAGCAATCACGACGTTGGTGCCGTCGATCTTTAATTCGCGAACAATCCCGTGAACCGGATACACGGTTTCCTGACGCCGACATCCGACCAGCATACCAACGGCCAGAATCAAACCCGCCATGCCACCGCTCCAATCGCGCTTCCATCCACGTTTCATTCCCTTCAATAAGGCCTTACGGAGGGACCTCCGCAATGACCGTCGGCTTCCCAGGCTCCGACGAACAACTCAAGGACTAGCAGCAAGGGTGTGAAAAATCGGGGCTAGGACGCTCCTTTCCACCGGCCCCGTTTGTCTGCCAGACTTGGGGATCTTCGATGAGTTGGTTTTACCGTCATGTCGCCCGGCCGCTGCTTTTCAGTCAGGATTCTGAGGCCATTCACGAGCGCACCATGCGAGGCTTGGCTTGGGCCAGCCAAAGCGCGCTCGTTTGCCAAGCGATTCAGGGCTGGTTCAATGTCCCCGATCTTCCGGTCACCCGCTTTGGACTGCGTTTTCCCAACCCTGTGGGTCTGGCCGCGGGCATGGATAAACAGGCCGTAGCGGTTCCGTTGTGGGCCGCCTTTGGCTTTGGCTTTAGCGAACTGGGTGGCGTCACTTGGCTGGCCCAACTCGGAAATTCCAAACCGCGAATGTTCCGGGCGGTGGCCGACGAGGCGATCATCAATCGAATGGGCTTTAACAATGGCGGCGCACCGCGAATGGCCCTCCGCCTTCAGGAATGGCGCACTCGCGGACTTTGGCCGGACCATCCCGTGGGAATCAATCTCGGTAAATCCAAGTCGACTCCCTTGGATCAAGCGGCAAACGACTATGCTGCCTCCTTCGTCACGCTCTGGAAATGCGCTGATTTCTTCGTCGTCAACGTCAGTTCACCGAATACCCCCAACCTTCGCCAACTTCAGGACAAAGGAGCATTGGACGAAATTCTGGCGCGCCTCCAGGCGGTGAATGTCGAAATGGCCATCGACGGACACCGACCCAAACCCATTCTCGTCAAGGTCTCCCCCGACCTCTCGTTTGATGCTTTGGACGATATTGTGTCACTCGTCGGACCACGGAAACTAGCCGGCTTGGTAGCCACCAACACCACTTTAGCGCGCCCCAACACGGCAGACTATCTGACGACTCAAATGTATCGTGAGACGGGCGGTCTGAGTGGACGACCGCTCAGAGCACGTTCGACGGCGATCATTCGCCACCTCTATCGGGCTACTCGAGGCCAAGTTCCGATCATTGGAGTCGGCGGAATTAGCACTGCTGAGGACGCCTGGGCAAAGGTAACGGCGGGCGCTAGTCTGGTTCAGTTTTACTCGGCCATGGTGTATGAAGGCCCGGGCCTGACCGGTAGACTTGTCCACGGCCTACGCGAACGTCTAGCGGGCGGGAACTGGGATCAAGCCGTCGGTAGTGCGACTTGAAGCTGATCTTCAGCACTTTAAACTTCATTATCTTTATCCAGTTACACATGATTAAAATCCAGGTCGTCGAACTGAGATCTTCAGAAAGTGGAGGATTATCCGGGCTAGCCTCAATTCCGCTGGCAGGTTCCGCCTATGCCGACATTCAAATTGTGGTTTCCCACCTTGATCTACCAGGCCAGACTCCACCGGGAACTCGCGCCGGGTCGGCAATTTAACCGCGAACTACTTAAGGAATGCCATCAATTCCGCGAATTCGATGATGCGGGACGTAAGTGGTCGCTCAAGAACTATCCTGGCGGGTACACCTCCTACGGATCGATCGACAAGCTTCACCGGGTCAGCAGTACTTTTGGCGAACTCGAACGTCAACTGGGACGGCACGCACGGGCCTATGCAAAACAGCTCGATTGGGACCTCGGCACCGGCAAACTTACACTCACCGATTGTTGGATCAACATGATGCCGGAGCGGGCCGCTCACAGCCTCCATTTGCATCCCAATTCAGTCATCAGCGGGACCTACTATGTGGCGACGCCACGCGGCTGTGCGGGATTGAAGTTCGAAGACCCGCGCTTGAGCAAATTCATGGCTGCGCCGCCCCGAATGGCGACGGTAAGACGGGGAAATCGCCCTTTCATCACGTATCCGGCAGACGCCGGCAGCGTCATTCTCTTCGAGAGTTGGTTGCGTCATGAAGTCCCCGCAAATCCGGTAGCCGCCGAACGTATCAGCGTCAGTTTCAACTATGGGTGGCAATAGCCCGGATCGTTCCCGACCGCGCCGATGGCCTCCGAAGTTTTCGCTTGTTCTAAACCTCCCTCTTTGAACCGAGCACCCGAAGTGGCGCTGCACCGATCGGCAGTGACTCATCAACTCCCGTTCGGAGGTTCAGGTTCAATGGGTGTGGGTCTGGCCTAGGGCATGTTGTCGTGCGTGGAGGAGATGGCCGACGATGGCCTCGACGCCGACGCCATTCCGAACTTGCGCAAACACATACGGCCCGCCCTCCCGCATTTTCTCGGTATCCCGCCCCATCACTTCGAGACTCGCTCCGACCGCCGCGGCCAAATCGGTTTTGTTAATGACGAGCAAATCAGATTGGGTGATGCCCGGGCCCCCTTTGCGCGGGATTTTATCGCCGCCGGCCACATCAATCACTTGGATCGTATAATCCGCAAGTTCTCGACTAAAGCACGCCGCTAAATTGTCACCACCCGATTCTATTAATAATAGATCCGGCTTAAATTGTCGGTGCAGATCTTCTAACGCGAGCAGGTTCGCAGTGATGTCTTCCCGAATAGCCGCGTGCGGACATCCCCCCGTCTCCACGGCCCGAATGCGCTCCGCATCGAGCGCCTCGTGTCGAATCAAAAATTCGCCGTCTTCCTTGGTGAAAATATCGTTAGTCACCACCGCCAAATTGAATTGTCCGCGCAAACGCAAACAGATCTCTAGCACTAGCGCCGTCTTGCCGCTGCCGACCGGCCCGCCCACTCCAATGGTAAACGCTCGCTGAGAAAAATCCCGATTCAAAGGACGATCTCGTTCCTGATAATGTCCGGGATGTTCCAAGTGTTCATGCGTATGCCCGTGGACCTGCTCATGCTCAGGTTCATGCGGGTGAGACGGATCTGCCGAACTGGACCGAGGAGCAACGCCCGATCCAGCGCGCTCGACTGGGCCTTGAGAATGCGTCAAACCGCCGGGGTGTGAAAAAGAAGATAGAGGTGTAGGCATTGAGATAACTAGGTTTGAAACAGTCGGGAATAAAGGCGGTCGTGCAACCCGTGAAGGATCTCCAGAATGGGCGCAGTTTGAGCCACGTCTACCAGCGACAATCGTTGGCAACGTTGAGCGATTTCCGTCGCCTGGGTTGCGAGTCGAAATTGCGTTGCTTGGCCGTCTAACGGTCCAATGATCCCAAGCCGTACCGCGCTGGCAATGCCCCCGCGCAGTGCGAGAAACATGAAGAGTTGGCCGGCCTCTTCTCGGCGCACTTCCAGAAACCGCAATACGACACCAAAAACGGGGGCGAAATGTCCAAACAACTTATCTTGTTGCACCTGTTCGCGGAGCCCAGTGAGCGCCGGCCCACGAAAACTCCGTTCCGTGGCCGCCAACCACGCCTGTCCTTGAAGACAACTGGCCCGATTGCTGACGTGATTGCTCAGAAACGCGTCATTCCAACGATCCAGTTCGGGAAATCGTTCCGGCGAGGAATGAGCCTCATTCACAAAAGGCAAAGCACTATGACCCAACTGATTCAAAGTCGCCTCAAGAAAACCTGCTAGTTCCTCCCGGGATCGAATCTCCCCCTGTTGCCACGCGGCCTCCAACCCGCCGGAATGAGCAAAGCCACCCGCCGGAAACGCGGAGTCCGCCAATTGCCACAGCAACCATGAAACCGAGGAATTCAACAGGTGGAGATTTGCCCTTCAAGATCGTGAATTCTAGTTTCTCAAAACAAAGAATACCGTTGAGCCAACGCCAAGGTTTGGGCGGGCGCGCACACGAGGCATTCCCCATCAGCGATCACCTCATAAGTCTCGGGGTCCACCGTAATCCGCGGCAGTGCGTCATTCCATTTCATATGCCGTTTACCCAGCTTGCGAGTATCCCGAACGGGCTCAATCCGCTTACGTAAACCGTATCCCGCCGCGACTCCGTGGTTATGGCAGAGTTGACTGACAAACGTCACCGAGTTACCGCCAGGCGCCGCGCCGAACGCGCCGAACATGGGACGCATGATCACCGGTTGAGGTGTTGGAATACTCGCATTCGCATCGCCCATTTGAGCCCATGCAATCACACCCCCTTTGATTACGAGTTCGGGTCTTGACCCAAAAAAGGCGGGTCGCCAAAGCACTAGATCCGCAAGTTTACCGACCTCAACGGAGCCAATCAGATGCGACATCCCATGCGCAATCGCCGGGTTGATCGTGTACTTGGCTAAATACCGCTTAATCCGAAGGTTATCATTCGAACCATTCTCCCCCGGAAGCCGTCCGCGTTGTTGTTTCATTTTGTCGGCGGTCTGCCAAGTGCGAGTGATCACTTCACCAATGCGCCCCATCGCTTGAGAATCGGAACTCATCATGCTGATCGCTCCCAAATCATGCAGGATGTCTTCCGCTGCGATCGTTTCACCGCGAATGCGGCTTTCCGCAAACGCCACGTCCTCCGGCAATTTGGGATCGAGATGATGGCACACCATTAACATGTCCAAATGTTCATCAATCGTATTCACCGTATAAGGACGAGTCGGGTTGGTCGAACTCGGCAACACATTCAGTTCACCACAAATACGAATAATATCAGGTGCATGACCACCGCCTGCTCCTTCGGAATGATAGGTATGAATTGTTCGCCCTTTAATCGCTGCGAGCGTGGCCTCGACAAATCCCGATTCATTCAACGTATCCGTATGAATCGTCACCTGAACGTCATACGCGTCCGCCACACCCAGGCAACAGTCAATCGCCGCCGGCGTGGTGCCCCAGTCTTCGTGCAACTTAAGCCCAATGGCACCGGCTAAAATCTGCTCGGGCAAACCCGCCGGCAACGACGTGTTGCCTTTTCCGGTAAAACCAAAATTGAGCGGCAAGGGGTCCGTCGCCTGCATCATTGCCTGCAAGTAGAATGCACTCGGGGTGCACGTGGTGGCACAGGTGCCGGTCGCCGGTCCCGTGCCGCCCCCCACCATCGTCGTCACGCCCGCGGCGATCGCTTCATGGGCTTGTTGCGGGCAAATATAGTGAATGTGCGTGTCGATTCCGCCCGCTGTCAGCAGGCACCCTTCTCCCGCAATAACCTCCGTCGTGACCCCGACGATCATTCCCGGAGTCACACCGGCCATCACGTCCGGATTACCCGCCTTACCAATGCCCGCAATCAAACCGTGCTTCATGCCGACATCCGCCTTGTAAATGCCGGTATAATCGATCACCAACGCATTCGTAATGACACAATCTAAAGCCACCGCCGCAGAAATGCCCGCCGCTTGCCCCATTCCTTCGCGAATCGTCTTGCCACCGCCAAACTTGCATTCATCTCCGTAAGTGGCAAAGTCCTTTTCTACTTCCAAGACCAAAGACGTATCACCGAGTCGGACCCGATCTCCGGTGGTCGGGCCGAACATTTCAGCATAGTGCTGTCGTTTCATTGGATGCGACATAATTTAATTAGCTTGAAACCGTGTTCACGGCGACAACGTGGCCAAAGCCCTGCGCGGTCGCTCGCCCTAGTGCCTGGACAAGGTTCGCCGGGTTCACCGCGCCAGACCCGAGGTTGTTCCCGCCTTGAATCACCCGCAAACCGGCAATCTCAACCAAACGTACCGTCTTCGTTTCCCCCGGTTCAAAACGAACCGCCGTTCCAGCAGGAATATCCAGGCGCCGCCCATAGGCTAAACCTCGGTCAAACTTCAGCGCCGCATTGGTTTCAATAAAATGATAGTGGCTACCTACTTGCACAGGACGATCCCCAAGATTCGTGACGGCAAGACTCACGGAGTCCCGGCCGACATTGAGTTCTAGGTCGCCCGCAAGGATCTCATACTGGCCCGGTTCACCCATCGGATCCGGTGGCGATGTTGAAAAACGGGATAGGTCGGGTGCGGGCAAGAAACTGCCGTAAAGCGCCAGTTCCAAGTTCCCATTTTCGCTCGCAATGGGGTGGTGAACGGTCACCAATTTGGTGCCATCCGGAAAAGTCCCCTCCACCTGGACGTCATGGATCATGGCGGGAACTCCGCTCATCACCTGGTTGCGACCCAGGAACTGCCGCCCCAAATCCATTAATTCCGCCACCCGTCGACCGTCGCGAATAAACTCAAGCAATTGAGTCGCAATCAGGGCAACCGCCTCCGGATGATTGAGCTGCAGACCGCGCGCCAGACGCTTTTGCGCCAAGCAGCCAGCCGCGTGCAGTGTCAATTTGTCAATTTCGCGTGGGGCGAGATGCATAAATCCAATCGGCTATCCGCCTACCCTTTTCGAGCCCACGGATCATCCCCCAGTAGCTCGGCGATCGGCGTCAGGAAAGGGGCAATGAGTCGCACGATCGATTCCGTCGTGACACCCGCCACCCGCAAAAGCGCGCCCTGCCGTATTCGGCTCGCCGAAGCCACCACCGAAGCACGGCGTCCAATCGGCGCCCCGCTGAAATGATTCAAGACCGCTTCACTCATCGGCTTCAATCGATCACCAAACCAGACCACCGTCGCCATCGAATTAAAACGTCCAAGGCGGGCCGACGAACTCAAAGAACCTTCGGCCGGATCAAGTCGAAGCGCATCCAACCAAAGAGGCTGATGATCCCAGAAAACCTCATTGCGACTCGAAAGATGGGAGAAAGCCCACCGTTCGCCACAAGCCGCCCGCCCCCCTGATAACCCGTCCAACACCATCAGATCTGAACCTGGTTCAAGATAAAACGATTGGCGTTGATGATAGCGAGAATCGGCGAAACATTGCACAGGGTCCGGTGCGTAAATCAACATCGCTCCGGCCGCAACCCTCGCCACCACCTCATGGGTACAGGGGCGTTGGGTCGGATTCCGATACACCTTCGTGGACGCTTGGGAACCCACAAAGCAACGAGCCCCCAGCCCCACTGAAACGTCAAAACTCGTTTCATCACCGGCCACGAGACCGCCGCCAAAGCTACTGAGATACGCCCAAACACTGGTACCCCTCGACCGCGGCACCAGCAACTTGAGCGGGCTCTCCGCCCAAACACTCGTCGCCGCACTTTGCCCCGCCACCCAGCGGACCTCCAACACACCGCGACCAGAGCGGTGCGGCGAGGGACCTACTAGCAACGGCCCTGCGGTCACGAGAACCCGCTCGCTGGGCGACAAAACAAGCGGTTGCATCGTCCGCCCGACCGGCGCTCTCGATCCACTCGGTTCATACAGTTAAGTGTTGCTTCACCATGTCGTCATTGAGTTTCGCAATCGGCCCTTCTGCCACAATCGTTCCGCGATCCATAATATAGAAGCGATCGCCCACGTCGAGACAGAAGTCGAGGTATTGTTCGACCAATAAGATCCCAATCCGCCCCTCGCGTCGCAACGACGACACCGCCCCACCCAGAGCCTCCGAACTCTCCGCACCCAAGCCTTCGGTGCGTAGTTTTCTAATCGTATCACCAATCTGATCGATGATATTCGGCTGAATCCCTTCGGTGGGTTCATCCAGGAGGAGCACTTTGGGATCAGTTAGAAGTGCCCGGCCGATGGCCAATTGCTGCTGTTGACCGCCGCTGAGCACTCCGCCTTTTCGCTGAAGCATTTCTTTCAAAATCGGGAAAAGAGCTAAAACACGATCAAATTCTCCTTTGAGTTTCCGCCCCTGAGCAATGGCCCCAATGCGAAGGTTTTCTAGCACCGTCAGATTGGGAAAAATATCGCGCCCTTGCGGAACATAACCCAGCCCTAAACGAGCACGTTCATCGGGCTTTAATCCATTCAATTCTTGGCCATTGAGTTTTATCGAACCCGCATCCGCTCGAAGAAGACCAACAATCGAACGGAGGGTCGTGGTTTTACCCACCCCATTGCGGCCCATCAGACATGCCACCTGCCCAGGAGCCACCGTCAAACTCACTCCTCGGAGAATTCGTGATCCGCCATAAGACGCCGAAAGATCAGAAAGTGTCAGCATTAGGATTCGGTTTTCTTTTTGCGGCCAAGATACACCTCGATCACTCGCTCATGATTCTGAACCTCATCCACCGTGCCCTCACAGAGCACCTGCCCTTGATGCAACACCGTCACCTTACGAGCGATCTGCCGGACAAACACCATGTCGTGTTCAATCACGATGATACTGTGTTGACCGGCCAAACTGACCAATAACTCACCGGTCTTGGCCGTTTCCTCATCCGTCATCCCCGCCGCTGGTTCGTCCACCAGGAGCAAACGCGGATTTTGAGCGAGCAACATTCCAATCTCTAACCACTGCTTCTGACCGTGAGCGAGCGAGCCGGCTTTCACCCTCGATTTGTCGGCTAACCCCACCGTTTGCAACACGTCCGCAATCCGATCCCGTTGCGCCGCTGTTCGACGCGAAAAAAGCGTGCTCCAAACCGTCCGACTCCCCTCAAGCGAAAGCCAGATATTTTCGAACACCGTGTGGTCCACATACACGGACGGGGTCTGGAATTTCCGCCCGATTCCGATTCGATTAATTTGATACTCGTTGAGCGCTGTTAAATCCGTATCCTTGCCAAAATGAATTGTACCTGTATCGGGTCGAGTCCGGCCGGTAATCAGATCTAACATCGTGCTTTTACCCGCTCCGTTAGGTCCGATGATGACCCGTAGCTCTCCTTCATCGAGATAGAAATTGAGGTCATTGATGGCTCTATAACCCTCAAAGGTTTTTCGGACCCCTTCCAAGGCCAGGATAATAGGCGAGTGAATCATTCCTCTGGGGCGGATTGAAGTGCAGCGGAATCGTTGGGAGGAGGATTCGTAGCAAGGGTCGCCGAAGCCGAGGCAGACGCAGCGGCCGGAGCAAGTTTCGATCCTCGCCAACGATCCCAGCGTCGTTTCAATTCCATGAACTGGTCTGGCAAACCAACGATTCCATTCGGCATCAACAACGTGACAAAGATAAATAGGCCACCCAAAAAGTAGAGCCAATGTTCGGCAAACGATCGGGTCGCAAAGCTTTTGAGGGCATTGACACTGATCGCCCCAAGGATTGGACCCAGAAGATTCGCACGCCCTCCTACGGCCACCCAAACGACTGCCTCCAGTGAACGGTCTGTGGCCATTTCGCTCGGGTTAATAATCCCTACCTGCGGCACATACAGCGCCCCGCCCAAACCACAAATAACAGCGGAAATAACAAAAACAAAGAGCTTAAAATTCGCGGTGGCGTATCCAGAAAAGAGGACGCGATTTTCACTATCCCGAATCGCTCGTTGAATGAGTCCAAACTTAGTGGATGTCAGCCATCGACAAAACAGATAGACCGACAGTAACAAAACAACCGTTGCCATATAAAGCGTCCGGCGAGTGACCGCCGCATTAATATCGGCCCCGAGAATGAACTTAAAATCGGTTAACCCGTTGTTGCCGCCAAACGTGAAGTCATTCCGGAAAAACATTAATGTCGCCGCATAGGTCAAGGCCTGGCTGAGGATAGAGAAGTAAACCCCTTTGATGCGTGAACGAAACGCTAAAAATCCAAATGTGAGCGCAACTAAAGCCGGAACCACCACCACCGCGCACGCAGCAAACCAAAAATGCCGAAAAGGAATCCAATGCGGCGGCAGGCCGCCCGACTCAGGAAAGCGCTTATCGAATTCCAAAAACACCATGAAATCTGGCAAATCGGATTTATATTGTCCCAATTTACCAATCAATAATAGCAAATGCATGCCCAGGGCATACCCGCCGAGTGAAAAAAACAGGCATTGTCCCAGGCTGAGCAGGCCCGTGTAGCCCCACAGCAAGTTCACTCCCAACGCAAGGACGGCATAACAGAGGTATTTGCCATAAAGATTGATGGCAAAATTAGTGATATGAAAGAAACTCCCCGGTGGCGCCCAAGCATTCAAACCTGGGAGCACGACGAGACCGACGAACGCCGCCAAAGCGAAGGTCACAATTTCAAGCCGAGTGAGCACGACACGCATGGGTCTATCCGCTGAAGATTAATTCAACGCCACCCAGCCATCGCCGTTTGGGTGCTGACGGGGACGGGTGCAGAATGGGCGGAGTGTTCATCCTTCAAGACTTCGACCCCGAGCGGCAAACAACCCTGCTGGACGCCACTGCAAGAACAAGATGATGGCAGAAAGCACTGTGATTTTACCCATGACGGCACCCAGCCAGGGTTGCAATATCTGGTCAGTGACGCCAATTCCGAAAGCGGCGGAGACGGTGCCCACCAGATTTCCTACCCCACCCAGCACGACCACCATGAAACAATCCACAATGTGGTTTTGACCCAGACTCGGGCCCACATTTCCGATTTGCGACAGGCAAGCTCCCGCCATCCCCGCGAGGCCCGAGCCAAAAGCGAACGTCAGCATATTGACTCGATCCGTTCGTACCCCAATGCACGCCGCCATCGCCCTATTTTGCATGACAGCTCGGATTTGGAGGCCCAACGAGGTCCGGGTTAAGAGCAAATAAGTACCCAAAACAATCAGCACGGCATAGCCGATCACAAAAATTCGATTGTAGGCCAGCAAGACATCACCCACGACAAAACTCCCGCTCAACCAACTCGGAGAACTCACCTGCACATTAGCCGCACCAAAGATGTGTCGAAATAACTGCTGCAAGACCAAACTCACTCCCCAAGTTGCCAACAACGATTCCAAGGGGCGTTTATAGAGGAATCGGATAATCCCCCGCTCCAAGGCAAGTCCCACTAAACCCGCAGTAACAAAAGAAGTCAGGAGGGCGAAAATAAAGTAGCAATCAAAGCCAAAACCCGTGGCGCCAAATTGTTGCTTGAAAAAGCTTTGAGTCACGTAGGCCGTGTAAGCTCCTACCATCATGATTTCGCCGTGGGCCATATTGATAATTCCCATCAGACCAAAAGTGATCGCCAAACCCAAGGCAGCCAGCAATAACACTGCGGCTAGACTGATGCCTCGAAAGCCGGTACCAAAAAAGTCCGCAACCGCAACGTGCCCTTGAATGCGTTGAATCGCGTTACGCAAACTCTCTGCCGTTGGTCGGCCGTATTTGTCGGGATTCACCTTAGCATCAGCACTGAGGCTCTGGAGAAAGCTGAGGGCATTGACCGAACAAATTTTTCCCAACCGCTCGATCGCCCCGACCCGCGTTCCTTCCTCGGCGCTAACCAGTTGGGTCAATGCCACCGCTTCCTCCAGAGCACGCCGCACCTCGGAGGAAGGTTCCACTTTGAGACGATCCTGAAAAACCGACAGATACTCAACGTTTTGTTCCTGCCCCAGCTTCGTCGCCACGTCCCGACGGATTTTTAGATTGGGATTGATCAAGGCAAAAAGATCGAGAGTCGTTTTAATCGTACGGCGTAACTTTGAATTCGTATCGGCCGGCGTCAGTTGATTCGCGGCAAACCTGATCGGGTGACCTTCAAGATCCCTTAATTGGCCGCCTTCATCGACTCTCATCGCATCGGCACTCCCTTGGGTATCGACTTGCGCATCGAGTAGAAAGGGGATTCGAATCTGATTTGTTTCCCAAATAAAGACCCCACCACCCCGCCAGGCAATTAGCACCTGTTCCACCCACGGATCGGCGGAGGCTGCTAGACTTCGGACGACCGCAGCCTGCTCCGTCACATCTTCCAACAGAATCGCACGCGCTAACGCGGAGCGCGGAGCTTCGGCGCCGAGGCAGGTGGCAATTCCCAGCCAAATGCAAATCGTCAATCGTAAGGGAGGAGTAAAAAACATCGGATAGGGCTAGACAAAAAGGGGAAGCAGGCACTCTAACCTGCCTCCCCTTGGAGAGGAACCTGACACAATACTCACCTACAAAAACCAGGCTACTTCAAGAACTTATCGCTGAACGGTTCGCCAGCGATTGCACCCAGTGATTTCACAATCTTGAATTGCCCGCTCGCGAGCGTTTCACCAATGAAGACCGGGTTCACAAGGTGATGATTTTCCTGCATCGTCACTTGCCCCGTGGGCGCCTCAAACTTCTGGCCAATCATCGCTTCGCGAACCTTGTCCACATCGAACGAGCCAGTTTTTTCGACCGCCTGTTTCCAGAGGTAAACCCCGATCCGCGATAGATTCATGGGGCTGCAAGTGACGCGGCCCTTACTATCAATCCCCGCCACTTTGTAATCCGTCCCGGTCACAACCGGGGCCTTGATCCACGTCAAGAAATCCTTGACGAACTTTGCGTTCTCAGGAGTCTTGATCGACATAAAATAGGTCCAGCAGCCGAGATGGCCAACGAGGTCCTTGGCCGGCAATCCCCGGAATTCATCCTCCGAGATGGAGAAAGAAACCACGGGACAATTCTCGGAGGTTAAACCGGCATTCGCGAATTCCTTAAAGAAAGGCACATTTGTATCCCCGTTCAACGTGCTAATGACGCACGCTTTGCCCGCATTTGAGAATTTCTTAATCGAGGCGACAATGGTTTGATAGTCCGTATGCCCGAACGGAGTGTAAATCTCTTCAATATCAGAATCCGGGATCCCCTTCATCTTCAGATATTTCTTGAGGATTTTGTTCGTCGTCCGGGGATAGACATAGTCGGAGCCGAGGAGGTAGAACTTCTTTTTACCGTCCGCCAGCATGTAGTCTACGGCGGGGATGGCCTGTTGATTCACCGCTTCCGCCGTATAGAAAATATTCTTTGATAGCTCTTCTCCCTCGTATTGGACAGGATAGAAAAGCAATCCGTTATTCCGTTCAAACACCGGGAGGACCGACTTACGGCTGACGGAGGTCCAGCAACCGAAAACGACGGACACCTGATCTTTGACCAACAATTGCTCGGCTTTTTCCGCAAACAGCGGCCAGTTAGAGGCCGGATCGACGACGATCGGCTCGATCATGTAGTTTTTGCCGGTCACTTTGATTCCGCCCGCTTTGTTGATTTCGTCAAAGGTGAACAGGAGCACATCCTTGAGCGAAGTTTCGCTGATGGCCATGGTCCCGCTGAGCGAGTGCAAGATACCGACTTTGACCGTTTCCGCGACGGCACCCAAGGCCAGACCTAGGGCTGCGATACTGCCGAACAATTTTGAAAAACAAGTATTCATAGGGATAACAAACCAAACAATAGAAAAGGGTTTGAGATTAAACCGAATCCATTAAAATAAATAAGAGATGCCCGCACCGATGATCACCCGTTGCTTGTGGCCATCGAGTCCACCGGTGAAGGAGGTATAGTCATACCGAATTTCAGGCTGAATTCGAAGGTTAGCCGTCGGTTTCAGATTCAAGGTCAAAGTCAGGCTCCCCAAGTTGCCGTCCGAATCAGGAGTGTTGATACCGGCGCCAGGTCGAACCGCGGGTCCCAGAACGCCATCCGGGCTGTTAATAAAATCAGCTCGGAGAGCCAAGCCGACTTTTGAAGTGAAGTCATACCAAGCCCAACCGCCGATGGAGTAAAGATCGGCATTGCCGCCTCCGTGATGGCCATCAAATTTGAAGTAGTCAAATTCCAAACCCGTCCCGAACTTCTCCGTCACTTGATAGCCAGCTAGCACCGAGCCACCGGCGACCGACGTCGCGTCGTTTTCGTTGCTGTACCAACCGATCAGATTGACCCACGACTTTTTGCTCGGTTTGATTCCCAGACTGGCGACCAATGCCTTGCCGTCGTTTTTATCCACCGGTCCAGCGAACATACCGTTTTGCACGCGAACCTTTAGGTCGACACTTTCCGTGAACGTATAGCCGACTTGCAGTCCAGCCGCGGGACCGTTCCCCGTGAACCACCACTGGTTGCCCTGGGAAAAATTCTGGTTCGCCGCGCCACCGTCGCCGGACTCGTAGTTAAGCAGGGAAATTAACTGGCCTGCTTTGACGTTGAGCCCGGTGCCGAACGGAACGTTGACTTCCACGTAAGCTTCCCGCAGCGCCTCGAAGCCGGCGTTGGGACTGCCTGTGTTGAGATTCGGAGAGTCTTCACCCCAAATGAGCGACGTACGGAACCCGGCGTCGAATTTCTCGCCACTGGCTTCGACCGGCTTGCTGGCCAGCGTTACCTTGACCTTGTTGATCGAAAAGGAATTGTGAGTGGTGTTCCATAGGTAGCCGTCGGACTTTCGATCCGCTGGGGTGCGCGTATTGTAAAAGTAAGAGGCCTGAACGAAGCCACTGAGGGAGATGTCGGACATCGCTGACACCAGCTTCTTTGAAGCGTCACTGGGAACCAAGCCCTGCTGTTGCGCCAGCGTTTCCAATTTCGCCATGCGTTC
The DNA here is from genome assembly GCA_043788645.1 of Verrucomicrobiota bacterium. Classification (GTDB taxonomy): domain Bacteria; phylum Verrucomicrobiota; class Verrucomicrobiia; order Limisphaerales; family UBA9464; genus CANIZL01. The sequence continues at coordinate 1,341 of JAYVTS010000145.1, read as the reverse complement.
TTTGAGGTCCTGGTTCTCTTTTGCCAGTTGCTCCATATCGGGAGCAGCTACGAGTGTTGGGGCAAGCGCTCCTCCAAGCAGGGCAGCGCCTCCAAGACAAATTCCTAGATTTCGGAGGGACTTGGCGTTTGGTCGGTTAAAGCAATTCATTGGGTTTTAATTTACGCGTCGATATTGGTCTGAAGTGCAGACGGCCCCCGAACACAGCTGCGTTCCCCAAAGTATCCGAAGATGGATACTTCAAGATTGCTAACCGGATTCTGGAACCGTCTTTTAACACCGCACCTCGCCAAGCACCGAGCGTGCCGATATTCGGAAGCGGCTCCGTGCAACCCATGAATTTAGCTCACAAAAACGAATACTGGTGCTCAATGACTCAGCGCCAGTCCATCGCTACTGAGTTATTCTCGCCATTGAACTCGATCAACTGAGTCGCAAAATCTTCCTTCAATTCTGTTTAATGACCTAGATCTGCCATTCCAACGAGACCCCAAGGAAAGGCCGTTGCGGAACGTTTACTCCTAAAATGATCCTATATGTTCATTGTGTTTAATTTTGACCAATCGAGAGAGCACATCCGGCAGGCCATTGTAGAGACCGTGCCAGGTGCTCAGACCGACATGTCCACAAAATCGGGGGCTGAGTGCGTAAACTTTGTTGTAAGACATATTATCGCGCCCAAACTGGAACAATATTAGCCTGGATATTCATTCTTGAACCGGAATATAACATTTCATACATATTAAATTGACTATAAAACGAAACTGTAACAATAAATGTGCCTGACAGACTACTACATGATAAGTCAAACAAACTAATCATGAATATTTATGCCGTCTCTTAAAATAGTATGTCTTACATATTAATTTGACTGGAATCAGAAGGGGTGTAAGGGATTATGCATGACGGTTTATTTTAATTGCTTAACCGCACTTTAAAAAGGTAAATTGTCTGACTAATCATTTTGAACCGCAGAAAGTTTTAGGTTTAAGAGAAATGTGAGTCAATTATTATATCTGGTTATTTATTTAAAAATTTTGTAAATATTATTACAATGGATATTGATATTTTGGGGCCTGGTGAATTTCTAATTGAAAAAACAAGGAACAAGCAAAACAAGCGAAACAAGGGACAGGGGGATTGATAACATGAATCCGCATAACAATTAAATATGATAACTATATTGACTTTTTATGTCTATAAAGGGACGGCTGGATTAACAAATAAGTCTTGTCTGTCGTTCGAACCTCTGGCACGGTGTCTGAATGCGCTATGCACGAATGAAACCGGCGGCACCCACCGAGGCGATGTACTATCATTGCATCTCTCGAGTGGTGAATC